>NZ_LWMS01000001.1 GCF_003149675.1 Methanosphaera cuniculi
TGCTCCATTATGTGTATATTTCCATGATATTATTTTTGTGAAGAAGTATACTGCATCATCAAATGAAAGAGTATTGTTGTATATTGATATTTTTAGTGGATTACGTAGATTTATATTATAACATTTTGCTATTGAATTTGCTAAAGATAGATAATCTTTTTTACTTATTTTCATATTATGACAATTTGTTCCTGTTGTACTCATCACATATTTTGTTGTATTAATTGATTGTGATGTTGTACTATCAAGACTTTTACATAGTAAATGAAGATAATCATTTATCGTAACGTTTTTATTATCTATTTTAACAACTGCTGGAATATAGTGATTTTCTTTAATAAAATTATTTGTATTATTTGCACAGACTAATATTCCATTATAAGAATAAGTTATATTAGAATTAGAAGATGGTGCTTTTAATGACGAACTATCATTATTATCAGATATTTCACCATCATATGATGTTTCATTATCAGATATTTCATTATCAGATATTTCATTATCAGATATTTCATTATCAGATATTTCATTATCAGATATTTCATTATCAGATATTTCATTATCAGATATTTCATTATCATATGTTTTTTCATGATTATTATCTGTTTGATAATCTATTTTGTTGAAATTTGGAAAATCATTACTATTTTGTAAATCTGGATTAGAATTAGTATTAGTTATACTTTTTTCATTTGTAGATGTATGATTATTATCCAAATTTGTTGCAGAAATAGTTGAAATAGATAGTAGTATCATAAATATGATGATAATAAATTTATATTTATTCAACGTTTCTTTTCACTCCTTTATTGGTTTTCTTTTTTTTAATTGATTGTTTTTACATTATTTAAATGTAATAATTAATCGTAATAACTAATAGTATGTATTTAATGTTATATACTACTATTCTTAAAAATTAAATTAAAATCAGAATTACTTTAATAATTTGACTTTATAAAAATGATTTTCTATAATGAGTATATTATGAAAAAACTTCTTTTTTTATATACAAAGAAAATAAAACTAAGAAATTACTAATATAATACTAGATTTTAGAATAAAAAAAGAAATATTATAGATAATTAGTTTAAAACTTTTTTTTAGTATAAAAAAAATAATATATTATCAAATTTTTTTTTGCATGGAAAAAAAATGTTAAGATGAAAAAAATTATTTTAAACTTTTATAACTTAAAAATTTAATTTTAATGGAGGATATGAACCTAATGGTATATGAAAGACATCTTAAAGAGTTTCTAGATGCATCAAATATTACAGTTGGTGACATAATACGTCTAGAAAAAGAGGACATATCATACACTGGTATGCTACTTGAAAAACCAGACTACTCAAATGAAAATACCATTATCATAAAGATGGATAGTGGATATAATGTTGGAGTAGATATTAATGGTGCAAAAGTTGAAAAAATAGAAGAACATAACAAGCCACACATTGAATTAGACCCAGTTGACAGACAACTGTCAGATGAAAAAGATAATGTAACAATTCTATCAACTGGTGGTACTGTTGCAAGTGTAATTGATTATAAAACAGGAGCAGTACACCCTGCATTTACAGCAGATGACTTATTACGTGCAACACCAGAACTTGTTGATTATGCAAATATAAATGCAAAAGCAATATTTAACATATTATCAGAAAATATGACACCACAACTTTGGATGCAAACAGCAGAAGAAGTATATAATGAGATAAATGATGGTGCAGATGGAGTGGTAATAGCACATGGAACCGATACAATGCACTACACAGCATCAGCATTAAGTTTCATGCTTGATACACCTGTACCTGTTGTAATTACTGGTGCTCAGAGAAGTTCTGATAGACCATCATCAGATGCATTTATGAATCTTACATCATCAATAGTAGCATCAAAATCAGATATAGCTGAAGTATTAATATGTATGCATTCAACAGAAGATGATACTTATTGTAGTTTAAATCGTGGAAACCGTGCACGTAAAATGCATACATCACGTCGTGACACATTTAAAAGTATCAATATGGATCCAATAGCATATGTAGAAAATAATGATGTAAAAATCAATGATCCACAAGTTAAATATAATAAACGTGGAGAACTTCCATTAATGCTAAATAATAATCTTGCTGATAAAGTAGCATTAGTTAAAATGTATCCTGGAGTAACTGATGAGCTTATAAATATGTATGTTGATAAAGGATATGATGGAATAGTACTTGAAGGAACAGGACTTGGACATTGTCCTGATAATATGTTTAATGCAATAACACGTGCAAAAGATGAAAACATACCAGTTGTAATAACAAGTCAGTGTCTATATGGAAGAACTAATCTTAATGTATATAGTAGTGGACGTCGCTTACTTCAAGAAAATGTAATACCAGTAGGTGATATGATTCCAGAAACAGCATATACCAAACTATTATGGGCAGCAGGACAATCAGATAACATAGATGAAATAAGAAGTATAATGCAAACAAACCTAAAAGGTGAAATGGATAAAACACTATCCCAACAATACTTCATAAAACAATAAGATGGGGGAAAATATAGAATGGCTGAAGATAAATTTGATTATGAAAAACTAGGCTTAAAAATGGGACTAGAAATACACCAACAACTAGATAGTCAAACCAAACTATTTTGCAGATGCCCAAATAGCTTAACAGATAAAGATCCTGAAATAACACTATATCGTCGATTAAGACCTACACAAAGTGAACTTGGTGAAATAGACAGAGCAGCTTATGAAGAATCCCAGAGAAATCTACAATTTTTATACCAGGCATACACACATCATACATGTTTAGTTGAAGCAGATGAAGAACCACCACATCCACTAAATATGGAAGCTGTAGATATATCAATAATACTTGCATCACTTATGAATATGAAAGTTGTTGACGAATTTCATACAATGAGAAAACAAGTAATAGATGGAAGTAACACAAGTGGATTTCAAAGAACAGGAATACTTGCAACAGATGGATATGTAGAAACAGAGTATGGAAATGTAACAATAGAAACACTAGGACTTGAAGAAGATGCAGCACGTCGTATAGGTGAAGAAGATGGAATGGTAGTATTTAGATTAGATCGTCTTGGAATACCATTAGCTGAAATTACAACATCACCTGATATGCACAATCCTCTACAAGTACAACAAGTAGCATATCAACTTGGACAAATTCTAAGAAGTACTAAAGTAAAAAGAGGACTTGGAACAATAAGACAAGATCTTAACATATCAATTAAAGAAGGAGCAAGAGTTGAAATAAAAGGAGTACAAGATCTTGATTTAATGCCTACAATGGTAGAAAATGAAGTAGAACGTCAACTAAATTTAATTGATATAAGTCGTATTCTTCAAGATCGTGAT
Source organism: Methanosphaera cuniculi (assembly GCF_003149675.1). Classification (NCBI taxonomy): domain Archaea; kingdom Methanobacteriati; phylum Methanobacteriota; class Methanobacteria; order Methanobacteriales; family Methanobacteriaceae; genus Methanosphaera; species Methanosphaera cuniculi. The sequence continues at coordinate 3,386 of NZ_LWMS01000001.1, forward strand.
GCATCTGTTGAAACAACAATACATGACATAACAGACCTACTAAAAGATACAGAATCTAAAGTAATTCAATCAATTATACAATCACCAACAAATGAAGTAAAACCAACAGCAGTACTAGCAATAAAACTCAGAGGATTTAAAGGACTAATAGGACGAGAAATTCAACCAGGAAAACGTCTTGGTACAGAATTTTCAGAACATGGAAAGAAAATGGGAGTAAATGGATTATTCCACACAGATGAACTACCAGCATATGGTGTAACACAACAAGAAGTAGATACAATAAATGAAAAACTTGACATTACTGGAAATGATGCATTCATACTTGTAGCTGGAGAAGAACAAAAAGCATACAATGCACTACAAGAAGTAATAAAACGAGCACAACAAGCAATAATAGGTGTACCTGAACAAACACGTAAAGCACTAGATAATGGAAATACAGAATATCTAAGACCACTACCAACAGCAAGTCGTATGTATGTAGAAACTGATATACCAACAGTAATAATTGACAAACAACACGTAGTTGAAATTGCAGCAAATCTACCAGAACTTCCATACATAAAACAAGAAAGAATACAAAAACAATACAATCTAAGTGAAGATCTAGCATCACAACTTGTACATAGAAACCAAGCAGATTTATTTGAAGAAATTAAAGAACAACTACCTAATATGGATAGTGTAAAAATAGCATCAGACATAGTATACACAATAAAAGATTTAAAACGTGATAACTATGATACATCTAAACTTACAACTAGTCTACTTGTTGAAATCTTTAAACTAGTAGAAGATGACATAATACCAGCAGCTGAAACTGAAGTTGTAATAAAAGATGCATGTAATGATATTACACCAATGGAATCTGTAAAACGTAATAATCTCAAAAAACTTGATGAAAACGTTATCAAAGAAGCAATTGATGAAATAATTAATGAAAATATAGAAATGATTCAACAAAGAAAAATGGGTGCAATGAGTCCTCTCATGGGAAAAGCTATGGCAAAATTCCAGGGAAAAGCAGATGGACAAATGGTAAGTAATCTAATTAAAGATGCAATTATGAAAAATATGAACTAAAATAAAAAAAACTTTTATCCATCCCCATATTTTTTTTTATTTACTATTTTTTTTTGTTAATTTAGAGTAATCTCCCTCTCTTTTTTTTGGTTAAATTTGATTAATTATATTTATATATTAGTTACATATGTTAGAATATTAAAATCAAATAAGAATATAAAATAGAATTTAAATAAAGGTAATAGGAGTTAGATTAGAATGTATGATATAATTATTATTGGTGCAGGTCCTGCTGGTCTTACAGCTGCTATTTATGCTGGACGTGCTGGTCTTAATGCATTAGTTATTGATAAAGCTCAAAGTGGTGGAACTGTTAATGTAGCACCTCTTATTGAAAATTATCCTGGTGTTGATAAGATTACTGGTATTGAACTTATGAAACTTATCACAGAACAAGCAAGACAATATGCAGAAATTAAGGAACATACTATGGTTCTTGATATTCATGATAATGGTGATTCAACTTTTAGTGTTGATACAGGTGAAGAAGTACTTAAAAGTAAATTTGTAATTCTTGCTACAGGTACTGAGTATCGTAAACTTGAAATTGATGATTCAGATGAAGATTCTGATAATTATATTGGACGTGGTCTTTCATATTGTGCTGTTTGTGATGGTACTTTCTTTATTGGACGGGAAGTTATCATTGTTGGTGGTGGAAATTCTGCTGCAACAGAAGCATTATATCTTAACCGTGTAGGTGTTAAATGTAGTATTGTTCACAGACGTGATTCACTCAGGTGTGATGGAAAACTTAAAGAAGATATTAAAGAAGCTGGTATTAAGGTATACTGGAATTGTGAAGTTAAACGTATTAATGGTGAAAACTCTATAGAATCAGTTACTCTTTATAATAATAAAACACATGAAGAAACTACTATAGATGTTAATGGTATCTTTGTTGCTATTGGATATGTTCCACATAATGAACTTGCAAAACAATGTGGTGTAAAATGTAATGAACAAGGATATGTAATTGTTGATGAGCATATGAAAACCAATATTGATGGAATCTTTGCTGTAGGTGATATTACAGGTGGAATAAAACAAATTATTGTATCAGAAGCTCAAGGTGCTATTGCTGTTAGTACAATTGATAAAGATATAATTACATAAAAAAACATAAAATAATAAAAAACTTATACTCATCTTTTTTTTAGTATTATATTAAAAAGAGGGGGTATGTTGTTAATAAATAAATAACTTTTCATAGGAGGTTTATTTTTTTGATGAATAATAATAGAATGGATAGCAGATATTTAAATGAAAATCAGATAAGACAAGAACTTAACAAAGATAGAGTAGAAGCCAAACTTGTAGTACTTGAAGCTGTAGGTTATCCTATTGAAAGTACTTTTATTGAATCACCAGATATTAAAGTTACAAACAAAGAGTTATTTGAAATATATGCAAAAGAACAGTGGAATGGCTATCGTATACATAAACATCAGTACATATTTGATCAGAAAATATTACCTGATTTTGCATTTCGTATAGTTGAGGTTCGTCCTGATAATTCTATTATTACAAATAACACATCATTTCTTGTACTTCCAACTGAAAATAAATTAAAAACTGCATCTGTTAATCGTAAATATAAAATTGATGATATTGTAGGTCAAAAGAAAGCTAAAAGTAAAACACGTATTATTACAAGATACTTAAAAGATCCTCAGAAGTTTAAAGGATGGGCTCCTAAGAATATTCTATTTTATGGACTTCCTGGTACTGGTAAAACTATGCTTGCTCAAGCTTTAGCTAATGAACTTGATGTTCCTATTATGATGATTAAAGCTACTCTTTTAATTGGTGATCATGTTGGTGATGGTGCAAATCAGATTCATGAACTTTATAAACAAGCACGAAAGACGAAACCTTGTGTAATTTTCATAGATGAGATAGATGCAATTGCTCTTGAACGTAAGTATCAGTCACTTCGTGGTGATGTTACAGAGATTGTTAATGCTCTTTTAACTGAGATGGGTGGTATTGAGGATAATGAGAGTGTTATAACAATTTGTGCTACTAATAATCCTGAGATGCTTGATTATGCAGTTCGTAGTAGATTTGAAGAAGAGATTGAATTTACTCTTCCTGATGTTGATGAGCGTCGTGAAATATTCTTAAATTATATGAAAACACTTCCTCTTGATTGTAGGTTTGATCTTGAGAATGTGGTTTTAAAGACTAATAAGTTATCAGGTCGGGATATTAAAGAGAAGATTCTTAAAACTGCTCTTCACCGGGCTATTAGTGAGGATAAGGACTTTATTAGTGATGATGATATTAATTATGCTCTTATTGAATGTCATAAAGAGGTTAAAATTACATCAGATACCATGTTTACATAAAATATATGAGTAATTTTAAATTTTTTCTTTTTTTCTTTTTTTTATATCTTTTTTTTGTTAAGTAAGTTACAAGTTATTTTTTTTCAAGATTTTTATAATTTTTATTTAAGTTTGTTTTAATTCTTTTTAGGTTTGCCTTAACTTTAAGAAAAGTATATATAGTAGATAGTATAAATTATTATTTAGCGGAAATACTATTCCTACTTAATACGGAAGTATGTTTCTGATAAACTAGTTGATTGAAAAAAATCAAGTGGAAAACATTTATAATTTCCAAAAAAAGGGAGAAATTATAACAAATCTACAAAATATAGTTAAATAAAAAAAACAATTTGAAATATAAAAAACAAAAGGGAGAAATTAAACAATGTCTTATGTTGAAGAAGTAATTGATAAAATTACAAAAGAAAACCCAGGTGAAGCTGAATTTCACCAAACATTAAATGAAGTATACAGATCAATAGAAGTAGCAGTAGAAGCAAATGAAAAACAATACAGAGAAGATGCACTACTTGAAAGATTAGCAAACCCAGAAAGACAAATCAAATTTAGAGTTCCATGGGTAGATGACAACGGACAAGTACAAGTAAACACAGGATACCGTGTAGAATTTAACAGTGCAATTGGACCTTACAAAGGCGGACTTCGTTTCCACCCATCAGTAAATATAGGAATCATAAAATTCTTAGGATTCGAACAAATCTTCAAAAACTCACTTACAGGACTACCAATCGGTGGAGGAAAAGGAGGATCAAACTTTGATCCTAAAGGAAAATCAGACCGTGAAGTAATGGCATTCTGTCAAAGTTTCATGAACGAACTATACAGACACATCGGACAATTCAAAGATGTACCTGCAGGAGATATCGGAGTAGGTGGCCGTGAAATCGGATACTTATTCGGACAATACAAAAGATTAACCAAACTCTATGAAGGAGTATTAACAGGTAAAGGATTATCCTTCGGTGGATCACTCGCAAGAACAGAAGCAACCGGATACGGATTACTATACTTCGCACAAGAAATGCTCAAAGCAAACGGAGAATCATTCGAAGGTAAAAGAGTAACAGTATCAGGATCAGGTAACGTAGCAATCTATGCAATTGAAAAAGCAACACAACTTGGAGCACTACCTGTAACAGCATCAGACTCAACCGGATGGGTATACGATCCAAATGGAATTGACGTAGCATTACTTAAAGAAATCAAAGAAGTAAAAAGAGGAAGAATGAGCGACTATGCAGCAGTACGTGAATCTGCAGAATACCACGAAGGTCGTGGAGTATGGGAAATTGAAGCAGATGTAGCATTACCATGTGCAACACAAAACGAACTTAACTTAGATGATGCAAAAACACTCGTTAAAAACAACACCTTAGCAGTTGCAGAAGGAGCAAACATGCCAACAACACTCGATGCAACAAAATACCTCCAAGAAAAAGGAGTACTCTTCGGTCCTGCAAAAGCAGCAAACGCTGGTGGAGTAGCAGTATCAGCACTTGAAATGAGCCAAAACTCAGAAAGACTACAATGGACATTTGAAGAAGTAGATACAAGACTACAAAACATCATGAAAAACATCTTCGAACAAATCGAAACTACATGTAAAAAATACGAAGCAGGTACAGACTACGTACTTGGTGCTAACGTAGCAGGATTTGAAAAAGTAGCAGATGCAATGCAAGCACAAGGAATAGTATAAGACTATCAATATAAGACAAAAAAAATAAAGAACGAACCAAAAAGCTCAGACATATAATATGAAAAAAAAGGTGGAAAGTTTATTCTTTCCAAACTTCTTTTTTCTTAAATAATCATCACTTAACCACCAACAATTTTTTGATAAAAACTTTTTTTTCTATAAAATTTAATAATTAAATATTTCATATAAAAATAACATAAAATACTATTATACAATAACATATAGGGATATAGATTATATATGAGTAAACAAGGATCAAAAGAAGAAAGAGAACTTGTAAATAAACTATGGGATGCAGGATTTGCAGCAATGCGAGCACCAGCAAGTGGAGGAGCAACTAAAAGACCACTACCTGATGTACTAGCAGGAAATGGAAACTTATATCTTGCAATAGAAGTTAAATCCTCAAGATTAGAACATATCTATATAGATAATGAAAAAATAGAAAATCTAATAAAATTTTCAGAAATATTTAATGCAAAACCATACATAGGAGCAAAATTCATAAGAAAACCATGGAGATTCATAAAACTAGAAGATTTACATATTACTCGAAATAAGAACTACAGAGTAAATCTTGACTTAGCATTTTCAAAAGGATTAGACTTTGATGAAGTAATAGAAGTAAGTACACAAACAAAACTACTATAAAAAAAAGTAGGAGTAAAAAAAACTCCTTTATATAAAAATAAGATTTTTTAACCATCCATCTTAAAAAGATAAGAATATTATCTTTTATACTATTTTTTTTGATTTAAAATTTAACAATACTTCCTGATGCATCACGACGATATTTTCCAAATTCAGTTAGATGTGAAAGTTGTTGTTTATTAAACACAGGTCCTTCTACACATACACGTTCTCCTGTTTCATCCATACAGCATTGTCCACATATTCCAATTCCACATTTCATGTATCGATCAAGAGCAAACTGACAATCTATATCATATTTTAATGCTAGTTCATAGAGTTTATATGTCATTATTTCAGGACCACAACCTATAATAATATCATATTCATCATCTTCTTTTAGTAATTCCTCAGCAAGTTGTGTACTAAATCCTTTAAATCCACATGATCCATCATCTGTACAGATATATACTTCCTCATTTTTATCTTTAAATCTTTGTGTAAATACAAGTTCATCCTCACAACTTGCAGCTGATATTAAATTTACATTATCATAAAAGTCAGATAGTGATGCTATTGATGCTGTTCCTGATCCTCCACCTACAGCTAGTATTTTATTGTATCCTTTAAGATCATATCCATTTCCATATGGACCACGTATTGCTATTTGATCTCCTACATCTATATTTTCATATAGATTATCTGTAAATGGTCCTGCTTTTCTTACTGTTATTCCCATCTGATTTTTTTGTTTATCAATTACTGATATTGTCATTGGTTTTTCATTTTTAAAGTCCCATACCATAACAAATTGTCCTGGTTTTATATCATCTGTTATTTTCCATGGAAATATGAATGTTTTAACAGTTGGTGTTTCGGTAATTGTTTCGGTAATTGTAACTACTTCTGGTACTTCATCATCATATACATTACTTAACATAGCTAATTCACATCTCCTCTTTTATATTCTGTGTGATAATCCGATTATATCTTTTATACTATCATATTCATTTTCAACTAAGAAGTTTTTAAGATCATCAGTTATTGTTTTAAATATACCAGGTCCATCATACATTATTGAAGTTCCAATTTGAAGAAGACTTGCTCCTGCATATAGGAATTCTAATGCATCTTTATATGTTTTTATTCCTCCAACTCCCATTATTGGAATATCTACTTTTTCATATGTCTGATATACACATTTTAGAGCTATTGGCTTAATCATTGGACCTGCTATTCCACCAAATTTATTATTAAGTATAGGTCTTCCTGTTTTATAGTCAATTCTAAGTCCTGGTCCTACACTGTTAATAAGTGTTAATCCATCAGCTTTAGCTTTTTGTGATGCAACTGCAATTTCTGTTATATCAGTTACATTTGGTGTTAATTTTACAATTATTGGAACATTATCTATTTCATCTTTAACGCTTTTAACAATTTCATATGTTAAATCTGGATCTTCTCCAATATTTGATCCATAACCACACTTAGCATGAGGACATGAAACATTAAGTTCAAATGCATCAACATAATCTTGTGTCTTTTTTGCAACATCAATAAATACATCTGCTGTATTACCATATATTGAAGCAACAACAGGTGTTTTACTTCGTATTGGTGTAAGTTCTTTTAGTTCTTCTCGTTTTGCTTCAACTCCAGGACTAGCAAGTCCCACAGAATTTATTACACCACCTTCAATTTTAACAATTGTAGGATTTTCATATCCATCATTTGCTTCTATTGAAAATGATTTAGTTACAATTCCACCAGCACCATTTTTTACAACCATTCTCATTGAACTTGCGGTTGTTCCAAGAATACCTGCAGCAAGAAATAGTGGATTTTCAACTTTCATTCCCATAACTTCATTTTCTAACATAACATTTAATACTCCTTTTTATAAAAAAAATTTTTTTAATCCTAAAAATGAATTTTTTTTTTACTATAAAATTATTTCTATTTTTAATAATACAAAAATATTTAGAAAAAAAGTACTAGAACATCTAAATTAACACATCTAATAAAATAAAAAATATGACAAATAAAAAAAGAAGTTACATTTAATTCATATTAAATTATCAAAGATATAATAAAAATAATATAACATATACTAAAAATTTACTAAAAAATAATTCTATCTTATGTATGTATTATATAAAAAAATATAAAAAAAATATTTCTATTAAAAAGTAAGATAATTTTATAAAAAAAGAGAAGATGATAAAAAAAATAAAAATTAGAATAGATTAAAAATAAATAATTCTATTCTTGTTGATGTAGTAATTCCACTGCTTTTTGTGCTGATTTTTCCATTGATGTTTCAAATGGTATGTTGTTTTCTTTTAGAATTCTTTGTCCTTCTTCTTCATTTGTACCAGTTAATCTGATTACAATTGGTATATCTGTATCTGTTTCTTTCATTATTTTTACAACAGCATTTGCTACATCATCAGCTCTGGTTATTCCACCTAGTACATTTAGGAATATTACTTTTACATTTGGATTTTTAAGTACAAGACTTATTGCTTCTCTAATTATTTCTTCTGATGCTCCTCCTCCAACATCTAAGAATGTTGCAGGTTCTTCACCATAATACTTAATAAGATCCATTGCAGTTAGTGTTAATCCTGCACCATTTCCAATTACTGCTATGTCTCCATCTAGTTTTACGTATGCAAATTTATCATCTTTAAATTCATCAAATTCCTTGATTTTTGTATGTCTAAATCTTGCATCATCATCTATAGCCATCTTAGCATCAGCTGCTATGAATGTTCCATCATCTCTTTTTATGAGTGGATTGATTTCTGCTACTGTTGCATCGTATTCATTAAATGTATGGTATAATTTCCAGATCATATCTCCTACTTTTGCTATTTCACTTGTATCTACACCCATTTGTAATGCAATATTACGTGCTTCATATGGCATGAATGTTTTTATAGGATCTATGTATTGTTTTACTATTTTTTCTGGTGTTTCTTTAGCTACTTGTTCTATGTCCATTCCACCAGCCATACTTGCCATGATTAAAGGTTTTCGAGCATCACGATCTAGAATTACAGATAGATAGTATTCATCTGCTTTATCTTCAATTTTTTCTTCAATTAAAACTTTGGATACTTTTTCGCCTTTTATTTTTAGTTGTAGTAGTTCTGCTGTTCTTTCTTCTGCTTCTGCAGGTGTGTCTGCAAATAGGATTCCTCCTGATTTTCCACGTCCACCTGTTAGTACTTGTGATTTTACTGCTACTGGTTTTCCTATAATTTCTGTTTTTTCATAAGCTTCTTCTGGTGTGTTTGCAAGTAAGCTTTCTGGTACTCTTATTCCCATCTTTCTAAAGATGTTCTTTGCTACATATTCATGTATATTCATATTCTTTACACCGAATTTCGTAAATTTTTTATTATTATTATTATATATTTCTTTTATTCTTTTAGATTATTATAATTAGTATATATGTTTTTCATCTATCCTATATTTTTTTATTTATTGGATTGTTACTAGTTTACTTTTTCAAGAATATTCATTCCTTCTTCGAATGCTTTTAGGTTTAATTCTTCAGTACCTTTTGGTACACTATCAAGTATTGCTTGTTTTGCAGCATCTACTGTTATTGCATCTGTTGCTTTTACGAATGATCCTAGCATTATTATGTTTGCTACTATTTTTTTTCCAATTTTCTGATCTGCTGTTTGTGTTGCTCGTGATTTGTAGTATTTAAGATGTTTTTCTTCGATTATATCTTGTATGTCTTCTTCTTGTACCATGTCAGGATCTACAATAAGTATTGCTCCTTCTTTGATGTCTGTTATGTATTTTAACATTGCTTCATGTGACATTACTACAAATATTTCTGGATGTTCTATTTTTGGATAGTCTATTTTTTCATCACTTATTACAACTTCTGTTCTTGATGCTCCTCCACGTGCTTCAGGTCCATATGATTGAGTTTGTACAGCGTAGATGTGATCATATAATGATGCTGCTTTTGCTATTATAATTCCTTCCATTAGGATTCCTTGTCCACCAAATCCTGCTACTCGTATATCTTTTCTCATCTTAAATCACCTATTTTTGGTATGCTTTGTTTATGTTATCATCAGGGTTAACATCAAATCTTTCTCGCATTACATCTTCCATAGCTTCGACGAATTCTTTTCTTGGTTTATTTACATATACTCCTGTTATGATTTTACCTTCTAGTGCTTCATCTGACATTTCTTCTGCTTGTTGTATTGTTACTGTGTTTTCTTTAAGCCAGTGTAGCATTTCAACTGGTGTTCGGATCTTATTTTTTCGTCCATAGTATGTTGGGCATTGTGCTACTATTTCTATGAATGAAAATCCTTTGTTTTCAAGTCCATCTTTTATTGCATTTGATATTTGTACAGGTTGGTTTGTTGTGTATTTTGCAACATATGTTGCTCCTGCTGCTTTTGCTACTTCTGCTATGTTAAATGGTCTGTCTGTTACTCCATAAGGTGCTGTTGTTCCAAAACTTCCTGTTGGACTTGTTGGACTTGCTTGTCCTCCTGTCATACCATAAATATCATTGTTTATACATACAACTGTTAAGTCTATGTTACGTCGTGCAGCATGTATTAGGTGATTTCCTCCAATTGATGTTGCATCTCCATCTCCTGTTACAACAACAATATCTTGGTGTGGATTTGCTACTTTTAGTCCTGTTGCAAATGCTAATGCACGTCCGTGTGTTGTGTGAAGTGAGTCACATTTTACATATCCTGGTATTCTTGATGAACATCCTATTCCTGAAACCATACTTATATTATCAAAGTCTTTATTTGATAATTCTATTCCATTAAATATTGTATTTAATGCTATTCCATGTCCACATCCTGGACAGAAGATGTGTGGAAGTCTTTCTTCACGTAGGTATTTCATAAACCGGGATGGGTGTTTTGTTGGTTTCATATTTATTCATCCTCCATTATTTTTTCAAGTATTTCAGATGGGGTGTGCAATCCTCCACCTATTTTTGGTAGTAGTTCTACTTTTGCATTTTTACCAAGTACACGGTCTACTTCTAGTACTACTTCTCCAAGGTTTAACTCTGGTACTATGATTTTCTTAGCATTACCTACGAGTTTTTCTATAGTTTCAATAGGGAAAGGCCATACTACGTTAAGTTTAATATATCCTACTTTAAGTCCTTTTTCTCGTGCTTGTTTTGCTGCTGTTATTGCTGATCTTGCTGGTATTCCATATGCTATTATAACAATTTCAGCATCATCTAGGAAATCATATTCAATATCTGCAATTTCATTACGATTTTCTAGTACTTTATCACATATTCTAGTTACAAGTTCTGTGTGTACTAGTGGATCATCTGTACTTGGGTATCCACGAATATCATGTGTAAGTCCTGTTACATGTATGTCATATCCTTGCATAAATGATGGCATTGGTGTTGTTCCATTTTCTGGTGCATCATATGGGAGATATGTTCCTTCGGTTTTTTGTGGCATTTGTCGTGGTACTATTTCTATTTCATCAGGTATTATGATTTTTTCTCTCATATGTCCTACAATTTCATCTGCCATTATAAATACAGGACATCTGTATATTTCAGCTAGATTAAATGCTTTTATTGTAAAATCAAAACATTCTTGTACTGATGATGGTGTAAGTGTTATTGTTTCATAATCACCATGTGATCCCCAACGTGCTTGCATCATATCTCCTTGTGATGTGTGTGTTGGTTGTCCTGTGGATGGTCCTCCTCTTTGCATGTCAATAATTACAATAGGTGTTTCTGTCATTGCTGCGTAGCCTATGTTTTCTTGCATGAGTGAAAATCCAGGTCCTGAGGTTGCTGTTACTACTTTTTGTCCTCCCCATGCTGCACCTACTATTGCTCCTGCTGCTGATATTTCATCTTCCATTTGTACAAAGTGTCCGCCTACTTTTGGAAGTTCTATTGACATTATTTCTGCAATTTCTGTTGATGGGGTTATTGGGTATCCTGCGAAGAATCTGCATCCTGCTGCTAGTGCTCCTAGTGCACATGCTTCGTTTCCTTGTATGAATTTTTCTTCTGGCATAATTAATCATCCTCTATTGTTATTACTTGGTCTGGACACATTAGTGTGCATAGTCTGCATTTTATGCATTTTTCAGTATCATATAGAGGAATACATACTCCTCTGAGGTTGTATTTGTCTGATTTTGAATATACATGCATAGGACATATGTCAATACAGATATAGCATCCTTTACATAGTTCGTCATCTAAGTATATCATGTTTATTACCTTTTCTTATATTTTTTTTGTAATTTTTTAAATTTGAAAGTTTTAACATTTTATTTTAAAAAGATTTCTTTTAGCTTTTCTGAGTTTTTTTGTATAATTATTTTTTTTTCATAGTAAATGATTGTATAGTGGTGTATTTTTTTTTCATGTAGTAAAAAAAATACGATTTTTAAAAAAATGTTCTTTTTTTTTGTATGATTTCTTTTTATATACTACAATTTTTTATTTATTCTAAAAAACTTTCATATTATGATTGTTATATTTGTAAGTTATATTATTTAAAATACATTTAAAATTAGTTTTACTAAATAAGAAGTATTAAAAAATTATTAGAAAATAAAATAAATGATATCCAACAAACTCTTAATTTAAAAACTAGGAATATTAAAGAAAAAAGAGTGGGGGATGAAGTTAAAAAAAATAGTTTTTATGAATTATCTATAATAGATTTTTAGTTAAATTGTTGTTGTTTGTTATTCTTTTACAAACATTAATGGATAATCAAGATCTTCAATATATTTAATACATGTTATAATACTTGTATCATTTATCTTGGTTGTAATTTCAACATTAAACATGTCTCCTGTAACAGATGTGTATGAAGATCTTTTAGTAGCATCAGCTATTAGTTTTTCATCCAAATTAACACATACATCTACAACAGCAGGTTGAAGTTTGATACTGCTTTTAATAGCATCTTCAAGGGATTTTTTTGTATCCATATTAACAGGTGTTCCTACAAACTGGTGATATAAAGCTCCCATACTTACAGCTCCTTCAAATATTGCACGTTCACGATCATTAAGATTTGTAAAATAATCATCCATAGACATAATTTTAATTCCACCTTTCAATTTTTTTTTAATATATTATATATTTAGGAAATTAGATCTATTTTTTCATTGTTTTATTTTAACCCAGTCAGGAGCATTATATGTTGGTATTGTAAGTATAATATTATCCATATTTGATAAAATCATATCAACACTATCTCTTGGTACTTCAAGCATTATTATATATTGACATTCAAGATCTCCAATATTTGATGTTCGTTCATAATTTGCAAGTCTCATCCCATACTTTTCAAGTAGTAAATTATACTCTTTTTCATCATATACTCCAGCAGATTTACTTTTAAGAACTTCTTCTATGTTAACATTTATATCTTCTGATTTTGTTGTATTATTTGTATTATTTTTGTTAACTTCATAATTTGAATCTATTTCTCCTGCATCTTTGGATCTTAGAATTGATATTACCTGTGATCCTCCTGCTATTTTTGTTGTAGTATTGTTGTTTTCATCTACTGTTGTTGTATTATCTTCTGTTGTATTTGTATCATTTGTTGTTGTATTTTCATTAGTCTCTGTTTTCATCATACTTTGTGTTGTGTAGATATCTACTATGTCATTTTCAGATATTAGCCCACTTGCTGCTTGTTTTCTATTAATTGTAACAGGTACAATTACTGTATCTACCTTTCTAATTTCAGTATTTGCAAGTTCATCAATTGGTGCTGTTTCAATAAATTTAGTTGCATTATCTAAGCTCATTATTGTTGATGCATTATTTATGACTACATCTACTCGTTTATATTTATCTTTCATTTCCTCAATTTCTGTTAATAACTTGTTTTTAATCACAGGATATGCTGCTGATTCGACATCTATTTGTTCAACTTCCTCAATATTTGAGGCTGAATCTATTCTTGATTGTAGTGCTTGGCGTGTTGCTTCATTTGCAAGGTCATCTTTAAATATTGAATTTAGTTGATTTGTTTTTTCAGTTTTATGTTCTTGTAATTGTTGCATTTGGGGTGAAAATACTAAAAAATAGTAGCATGTTGAAAATAGTATGATAAGTATTACTGCTACAACTACAATTCCTGTTATAAGTTCTTCTTTTTCATCATTAGTATCTTTTTTAAATGTATTGAAATTATGTTTTTTATGTAGTGATGGTTTGTTATTATCATCAGTTTCTAGATATTTTCTTAGTTCATTTAGTGATTTTTGTATTTTATTTTTTATTTTATCAGATTTCATCAGATAATTTTTTTTTGAATTATATTACTTTTTTTTAAAGGATGTAATATGTGTGTGGGGATTATAAAATATGGTGTATTGTATTTATTTTTTAGATAAATTGTGTATAAAAAAAAGAATAAAGTTAAAAAAGAAATTAAAAGGTGGTGAATTTTATATATTTTTTTTATTTTTACTACTACTTTTATTATTCATCTTTGTATAATGATGGTCTTTTTTGTCTTGTTGTTGGTTGTCTTTTTTCATTTAGTTGTGTTGATTCAAAGTTTCCAAAAAGTATTGCAAAGATGTATATAAGTACTCCTATTATTAGTAAATATGAAGGTACTAGGTATAATATTCCATTTATATGTGGTATGATACATAATATTATGACTATTGCTGCAATTGTTATTATTTTTTTGTTTTTTACTTTTGGATATTTTACTTCTGATACCATTAGTATTGATACTATCATTAAGAGTATTATTGGTATGTAGATGTTTGTTATTCCTGCAAGTATTAGTGCTGCTAGTAGTGTTGATGTTACTGGTATTGGTAGACCTAGGAATGTTTTTGTTGGTTCATCTTGATATTCTATTATTGTATTATATCGTGTTAGTCTTAATAGTCCACAAACTACTATGATGATTGATGGTATTATTATCCAGTATGAATTTGATATCATATATAATATTATTGCTGGTGCTACACCAAATGATATCATATCTGCTAGTGAATCTATTGTTTCACCAAATGATCCAATGGAGTGTGTATTAAATTTACGAGCTAATGTTCCATCAATACAGTCAAATACTACGGCAAGTAGTAGTAGTTGTGCGGAAGCTATATTGTTACCATTTAGTATTAAAAATATTGCAAGTAGTCCACATATAGCATTTGCTATGGATGCAATATCTGCTATGGTTATCATTTTTAATATATTAGTTTCCATTTTAAGTTAAGCTCCACTAAAATTTGATTTTTTTTTTATTCTTCTAATAATATATTATATGATATGGTTTTTATAGATAAATCTTTTTTTTAGATGAATTTTTATTTCTTTTATTTATTCTTAAATATATTTATTTATACTAATTCATAAAATAAACATTAAATAATTAAACATTGTATATTATATTATTTATAGTTTTATAAAAAAAATAATAATTAAAAAACATAAAATAAAATATTACTAATAAAACACAAAAATAACAAACAACAAATAAAAAAAATTAAACCAAAAAAAAGGGAGACTCATGATACAAAATGATAATAGAAGATAAATCAACAGTACTAGGAATAGATGAAGCAGGACGAGGATCTGTAATAGGACCACTAGTAATGGGATGTGTCATAATGCCCCGAGATAAACTAAGATTTCTAAAAAGAATAGGAGTAAATGACTCAAAAAAACTCACAAACAACAAAAGAAAAATAGTCTCCAGGAAAATAAAAAAAATAGCACAATTTGATACAAGAATAATAACAGCACAACAAATAGACCAACAAAGACTAAATGGAACAAACTTAAATCAAATAGAAACCAATGCAATGTTTGATCTAATAAAAACACACAAACCAGACTTATGCTGTATAGATTGTATTGATGTAAATGAAACAAGATTCCATGACTTAATCCAACAAATAGATCCAAACATGCAAGTAATAACAGAACATAAAGCTGATGAAACATATGATATAGTATCAGCAGCATCAATCATTGCAAAAACCACTCGTGATCGAGAAGTTGAAATAATAAGACAAGAATATGGACGATTAGGTTCAGGATATCCAAGTGATCAAACCACAATAAACTACCTAAAAACAATAGAAAATGGGGAATATCCTGATTTTGTACGAAAAACATGGACTACAATTGAAAACATTGAAAATGAAAAAAATCAATAAAAGAATATATAAACTAACTTTTTTTTTATTTACTCTACCTTCCTTTTTTTAATATTTTCAAATTACACACTTTTTCTTTATTTTTATTTTTAAAAAAAATACAATAACTCTTGAATATACATATAAAATTTTTTGATATAATAATGATAAATTTATTATAAAAAATAGTTCCATATATATAAAACATATAACAATTGAGAAAACAATTATAATTAAAAATTTTAAGATAAATGCATTAAAATTAAGATATTTTTTCAAAAAGATGTGAAAAATAAAAAAAATAATATAAAAATAAATAACCCTCTTTTTTTCACATAGAATATAAAATCAAATAATTTTAGGAGTTAAGAAATAAATGGATATAGTAACACTATTTACTTCTACAATAAATGATTTCATAAGCATGTTTCAAAGTGGTGGAATCATCGTATATATCCTTACAGTAATAGGATTATATGGACTATTTGTTTCAATAGAAAAAATATTATATCTACGAAAAGCCTCAGTAATAGACCTATCAGAACTCATGATAATAGTAAATGATTCAATGGCACATGGAGGAACACTAGAAGCAATACGTGCAATAGGAAAATATAAAACACCAATCTCACGTATTATATCAGAAGCACTAAAAATAGGATATCGAGGAAAAACCGAAGTAGAAGATAATATGGAACAAGTGTTTATTGTAGAAATGAGTAAGATGATGAAAGGATTATCTACAATACAAACAATAATCGAAATTGCTCCACTAATCGGACTTATTGGAACAGTTCTTGGAATGTGGTATACATTTAAGGAATTAGGAATAAATGGAGATATGACCCTAATGGCAAATGGGATATACATTTCAATTATTACAACAATCTTTGGACTTGCAATAGCAATTATACTAATACCACTTTATAGTTATATCAAAACAAGAATAGAAGCACAACTTGATAGCATAGAAATAGCAAAGAAAATGTCAAACTGGAGTCGTGCTGAAATAAAAATCTGGGTAGAAAAAGATGAAGATGTAGTAATACAAGCACTACAAGATTCACCTGGAATAATACAAGTACGTCAAATTGATGATGGACGAGCAAACTTACAATTAAACATAAAACCAAACATGCTTGAAAAAGGAATAAAAACAATAATACGTGAAAATTCAGATACATCAAACCGAATTGTAGAATCAAAACTAAAACAATAAAACTAAAAAATTAGGAGGAATTGATTTAAAATGAGTATTGACACTAAAAGATTTAAAGATCGAGTGGAACAACAAACTCCAAAAATAAATCTTGTACCTCTTCTTGATGTAATATTCACAATAATGATATTTCTACTAGTAATGCTAAGTCAAACATCACTAGATGTACCAGATAACTACACGCAAGATCAAGTATCAGCCAAGCCAACAGCTGCAAGTGGAACATCTGACTACTACCTATTACCACTAAATGGACTACATAAAGTAACAGTAAATGGAGTAGACTATTCACAAGATATACGAGGAGGAGCAATAGCAGTCCATACTAGGGTAATGGATGAAGGAAAAATTGAGATGGATGCATCAACAGGAACAATAATAATACAATCGCCACCAGAGCTACAAGATATAGCAGTAAAACCACCAAATACATGAAAAATAAATCATATGAAAAACAAATAACATAACCACCCCAAAATAAAAAAAATTAATAAAAAAAAGGAGACCTGAAAATAATGGCAGAAGAATATTTAGGACGAATTGTATCAGTAGGAAGTAATGATGATGGAGTATATGCATCATATCGTGTATCAAGCAGATCATTTCCAAATCGTAAATCAATATTAAATGAAGATAAAATAGCAATTGTACCAACAGAAGGATCAGAAGAAGATATATACAAAAACATATACATAAGCTACAACTGTATTGACATAATAAATGATGTATGTGTAGTAACAAATGGATCACATACAGATATCATAGCTGGAAAAATACGTGAAGGAATGAACATGCGTGATGCATTAGCATTATCACTCCTTGCAATGGACTATGAAAAAGATGATTACAATACTCCAAGAATTGCAGGTGTAATGAGAGCAGATGGAGTAGGATATATTGGAATTATCACAGTAAATGGAATGGAAGTTAAAAAAGTAAATCCTGGAGAAGCATTTTACATATCAGTATATGAGCATGATACACCACGTGAAGTAGAATATGATGTAAGTAATGCTGTAGATGCAACTAATTACATATTTGATCAAGGAGTATTTAAAGAATTTACACATCCTGTAACCTCATGTGCAGCATTTGCACAAGATGGAATGTGGACAGTTGCATATAAAAATACTAAAGAATAATATTTAAAAAGTAAAAATATTATTAACTTCATCTCCCTTCTTTTTTTTAAACTAGATTTTTAATATCACTACTTTTTTCTTAGAAATAAAAAATTATATTTTTTCATATTTTTAATAATTATTTTTTTATACATTGTTTATTTCAAAAACTAGTTTTCCCGGGATTTTTATTTTTGGTGTTCAATATTTAGTATATTTTATTAGTATTTTGTTTAAAAAAAAAGTAATGTTAAAAAAAATGGTAGGTGGTGAATTAGTTATCTACTTTTTGTTTTATGTTGTAGAATTTTCTGTTATATTATTTGTTAAATTACTTTCACTACCACTATCACTATTACTATTATCTGTATTGAAGTTAAATAGTGATGTTATATAGTTATATATTTGTTCAAAGAGTGTTTGTGCATCATTTGTATTTACATAATCTGATATTTGTGATTGATAGTTTGTTGCTTCATCTTTTAGTGATTGGCTTGTTGCAACACTGTCTGCTAATTCATTTATACTGTTGTTATTTATGTTTATATTGTTATTTTGTGTTATGTTTGTGATAATATTGTTTATTACGGTTTTATCTGTTGTATTTTGTTCTTCTGCTTGTTGTTTTGCTTGTGATACTACATCTGCTACTTGATCTGCTGTTGCATTTGAATCATTTACTACTTGACTTTCTGTGTAGATTTCCTTGTTTGCTGCATCTTTTAGTGAGTCTGGTATTTGTTTTCCTGTTGCTTTTTCATATGATTGCATTACTCCTGCTAGTGCTGATTCTCCTGTTGCTGTTGTTGGTGATGTTACAACCACATATCCTTGAGTTATTCCTGATGAGTTTAGTGCTGATTTATACATATTTTCTGTTACAAGTGTTATTTTGGATTTATCAACATCTACTTTTAGATCATTATTTGTTGATAGATCTACTAATGCACATGAGAGTATTTGATTTTCGTTGTATGTTCGATTAGATATTCCCTGTGATATTTGATTTACTTCATTTGCTGTTATTATTGTGGTTTTTGCATCATCTAAGTTTACATCTGAATGATCCATGAAGTATTGATCTACCATGTCTTTATAGTTTTGGTTGTTATTTGTTGTTTCTCCATATGTTATTGCAACTTGTGCATTTTGTGTGGATGTATTTGTGCCTGTTATGTCTGTTGTATTTATTGGTACAAATAGTCCGAATAGTATGAATATTATTATTAGTATTCCTGCTATTTTGCCCCACATAATTAATCTTATGCCTCCCAAAAAATTTTAGGTTATTATTTTTTTTTTTAATAAAATATAATTTTTACTTTATTAAGTATTGATTATGGTTTGGTTTAATTATTATATTTTTTTGGTTTTTTATCTCCAAGAAGTAGTACTCGACTTTTTTCTACTTCATCAATTATTTCCATTCCACAGTTTTTGGCAACTTCTGTAGCAAAATTTTGAATATCAACAGTTTTTGGCATATTTTCCCATTTGAGTCTTTCACGTGAATCTCCAACATACATGTATGCTTTTATTTCCACATAGTCTACATCAGCTTTATCTATTATTTTAGCATATTCTTCGGGATTTGTCATATTTAAGTCTTTTACTGATGTAATTCTTAGTACTTTTCGAGTATCATATGTTGAGAGTAATTGGATAGTTTCATTTAGTTTTTCCCATCCATTTTCTATTTGTGGTTTACATACCTTTTGGTATATTTCATTATTTGGTGCATCAAGTGAAACATAAAGTTGTGTTGGTTCGTTTTCTTCGAGTTTTTTTAGATCTTCTGGACTTTCTCCATTTGTTACAAGAAATGTTGTGAAGTCTTGTTTATGAAATTCATCTATTAGTTGATTTATTTCAGGATATAGTAGTGGTTCTCCTGCTAGACTTAATGCTGCATTGTTGGGTTTTACGCATTCTTTGAGTTTTTGTGGGTTTGCTTTTTCATTTCCAAAAAATCCACAAAGTAATTTTTTCTGATTTTCTATACAATCTTCAATTATTGTTTTTGGATCATCATAATCATCTGTATCCCATGATACTTTTGTTATTTCTGTATCTCTCCAACAAAATAGACATTTATGTTGACAGTATGGTATTGATGGTGACATTTGTAGACATCTATGACTTTTTATTCCATAGAATTGTTCTTTATAGCATGTTCCTTCATCTACTATACTTTTACGTGTCCAGTGACATATCTTATTTCCAGCATGAACATTTTTTCCTGCAAATCTGTAACCTTTTTTTTCTAAATCTTTTTGTTTTTGTTGTGAAATTAACATATTAATATTAAGATTTATTATTTATATTCTATTAAATTTTTTATTTTCTATAAATTTAAAAAAATGTTTGTATCTCTTAGAAATGTTTTAAAATGTATATTTTATTATATTAAATATGTATTAAAAAATAAACCATTATGGAAAAAATTTAGATTTTTATTAGTAATTAGTAGTTACTTTAATAAGAGATGTGTTTATATATTATAATTAGTCAAAAATTAACCCCAACCTAATAAAAAGATAGGTGGAAAAAAAATAATATTATTTATATCTTGGTTAATTAACTTGAAATCAAACAAAAAAATGAAAAAAGTAACAGACTAAAAATATAGAGAGGTAATATTTATGGCAGACTCACCAAAAATCATAATTAACTTTAAAACATACTCAGAATCATCCGGAGAAAAAGCAAAACAATTAGCAATTCATGCAGAAGAAGTACATGACCTTTCAGGTGTAGATATAGCTATTGCACCACAAGCAGTAGATTTAAAAGCAATACGTGATGTAGTTAATATACCAGTTTATGCACAACACATTGACCCAATTTCACCAGGAAACAGTACAGGATTATACTTACCTGAAGCATTAATGGAAGCAGGAATTAATGGAACATTAATTAATCACTCAGAAAAACCATTAAAATTAGCAGCAATTGATGAAATTATAGAAATTACAAAAAAATATGATCTAACAAGTATTCTTTGTTCAAATAATATTAGAACAAGTGCAGCATGTGCAGCATTAAATCCTGATTTTATTGCAATTGAACCACCAGCACTTATTGCATCAGGATATGCAGTATCTCAATGTGAACCTGAAATTGTATCAAACACAATTGCAGCAGTACATGAAATTAATGATAGCATCCCTGTATTATGTGGAGCTGGAATTACAAATGGTGATGATGTAAAAGCAGCATTAGATCTTGGTGCAGAAGGTGTACTTTTAGCATCTGGTGTAGTTAAAGCAGAAGATTCAAAAGCAGTACTTGAAGATCTTGTAAGTAAAATTTAAAATTACATAAACAACAAATATAATACTTAATTATTATAATAAGATTAAGAAATTTAATATAAAAAAAAATAATATTAAATAAATCCTAAAAGAAGGGAAAAGTGTGTGGGAGTATAAAACCTATGAAGTACTCAACAAACACCATTTATAATAAATAAGTATTATCTATTGGAATTTTTTTTTAATATAATTCCATTTTTTTTTAATATCATCTCCCCTAACTTAATCCCTTTTTTTTTATTAAAACTTTTTTTTTTATACTAAATTTAACTAATAAACAATTATATGACAAAAAAAGGAGAAAAATATAGGATTTTCTTTTTTTTTTAATGGTATTTATAATTAATAATATATTTGGAGATTTTCGTTTATGGAATATGAATTTAAAACTATGGATGATGTAGAACTCGAAGGAAAAACAGTAATTGTAAGAGTTGATGTTAACTCACCTGTAGATCCACAGTCAGGAGAACTACTTGATGATACAAGAATGCAACTTCATTCACAAACAATTATAGAATTATCAGATCGTGGAGCACGTGTTGTAATACTAGCACACCAAAGTAGACCTGGAAAATCAGATTTTACCTCTCTAAAAGAACATGCAGCAGTACTTTCAAACATAACAGGAAAAGAAATAACCTTTGTTGATTCTATTTTTTCAAAGTATGCACAAGATGTAATTAAAAATATGGTAAATGGAGAAGTTGTACTTCTTGAAAATGTAAGATTTTATTCAGAAGAAATGCCAAAACTAACAGAGGATGAACAAGTAAATTCCCACATGGTAAAAACACTCGCACCACTAGCTGATTACTTTATAAATGATGCATTTGCAACAGCACATAGATCACAAACATCCATAATTGGATTTTCAAAAGCATTACCATCACTTGCAGGACGTGTAATGGAACTTGAATTAAATACATTATATCAAATACTTGATCATGCACAACAACCACGTGTATATGTTCTTGGTGGAATAAAAGCAGATGATTCAATAAATGTAATGGCAAATGCACTTAAAAACAACAGTGCTGATTATATACTTACAACAGGACTTGTAGCAAACATATTCTTAGAAGCAAAAGGTGTAGATATTAAAGAATATAATCGTAATTTTATAAAAGAACGTGGATATGAAGATTATATTGATATTGCAAAAGATTTACTTAAAGATTATGAAGAAAAAATTATACTACCTGAAGATTTAGCAATTCTTGAAAATGATACACGTGTTGAATATGATATTGATGAAATACCAAATCTTCCAATTTATGATATAGGAAGTAAAACAATTTCAACATATGTTGAAAAAATATTAATAGCAAAAACATTATTTGCAAATGGACCTGCAGGAGTATTTGAAAAAGAAGGCTTTAGTATGGGAACAGAGTCACTTCTTAACACTATTGCTGAATCTAAGGGATTTTCAATCATTGGAGGAGGACATCTTGCTGCTGTAGCTAGTAATATGGATTTAGACGATGAAATAACACATATTAGTAGTGGTGGAGGAGCAAGTATAAATCTAATTTCTGGTAAGGAATTACCGGCTGTAAAAGCATTAGATTCATCTGCACGTAATAATGGAAATTTCTAAATATTAAATAATTTTTTAAAGCATTAATAATGCTTTATTTTATTTTTAATCTTTTTTAACTGTGTTTTGGTATATTTTTAAAAATTAGTTTGTGGAATATAGAAACATTTATATACTATGTAGGTATAAAATAATAAATAGAGCTTGATGTGTTATATCTTGCTTAAGACTATTAAGTGCCTCAGTAGCTCAGTCTGGTGGAGCGCTTGACTTGTAATCAAGCGGTCGGGGGTTCAATTCCCCCCTGGGGCTCTATATTTAACTTTGGGACCATAGGGTAGCTTGGTCGATCCTTTGGGCTTTGGGAGCCTGAGACTCCGGTTCAAATCCGGGTGGTCCCATTTACCCGTCTTAGCTCAATCTGGCAGAGCATCGGACTGTAGATCCGAATGTTGCTGGTTCAAGTCCGGCAGACGGGATATTAACTATAGTATTAATAAGTATGTATATAAAACCATAACCTTTATATACTACTTACAATATACTATTATATAGTTGGTAATAACCAATACTTATTAACAAAAATAAATTTGTGCCTTGGTAGTGTAGAGGCGATCATGCAGGCCTGTCGAGCCTGCGACTCGGGTTCAAATCCCGGCCAAGGCGCTTCAAAAAACTTTTTAATAACAATTTTTATTTTAGGGCTCGTAGCTCAGTCTGGGAGAGCGCCTGGCTTTTAACCAGGCGGTCGCGGGTTCAACTCCCGTCGGGCCCGTTTACAATTTAATCTTAATATTGTAACAACTATTTAATAAAATAAAAACTATTTTAATTTAATAAACTAAGTAATTAACATTGCTTTTTTTTTAATTGTATAATTCGGGGCTCGTAGCTCAGTCTGGGAGAGCGCCTGGCTTTTAACCAGGCGGTCGCGGGTTCAACTCCCGTCGGGCCCGTTTAAAAACTTTTTAATGAATTCTAATTTTAATGATAATTTTTTTTTAAATTTAATTTCTTTTATTAGATGATGCTATTTTTTATTTTTTTTTTATAGTGAATTTATTTATATTATTAAGTTCATATCTTATTATATTATAGAAATTTTATTAAAAGTAGTAAATATTAATCTATTATTTGCGGAGGATAAATTTTGAAAGTAGATATTTTAAAGCATAACTTAGTACCTGAACATACCATCTTAACTCCTGAAGAAGCTGATGCAGTGCTAGAAGAGTTAGATGTTCGTATTGATCAAATTCCAAAGATTTTACCAACAGATCCAGTTGTAAAAGCTATTGATGCTAAACTTGGGGATGTTCTTAAGATTACAAGAAAAAGTATGACCGCAGGGGTTTTTACTTCTTACCGTGTTGTTAGAGAATAGTTTTTTATCACTTTTTTTTAACAATATCTTTTTTTTTATTTTTTAGAGTAGTATTTAAAAGAAACTACTTGTATATAAACATAATGTTTTTATATAATGATGTATAGATATAAGATATACGTATTAATTATAGAATAAAATTTTTAAATCATGTTTCCTTTATTCGATTTGAAATTCTATTTATGTCTGTTTTAAATAGGATCAAATATTTTTTTCTAAAATTAATTATGAAAAAGTAAGTGTTTTAAGCAATTATCTAGCAAAAATAGATGATAATTTATGCTTAAAATAATTGAATATTTTATTTAATGATAAATTTGTAATAATGTCTAATAGGACACATAAAGAACTTAAATATTTTTATTTGGTTTAGATAATTTTTTATAGAATTTTATAACTAAAAAGAAGACTTATTAATGTGTTTATTTGAAATTAGATTAAGTGATGGATTATTTATAAATTTAGAATATTTTATTCAGAAAAAATAAAAGAGAGATACAAAATTTTCATAATATTAAAAGTATCATATTAATATTTAATAATTTTTTTTAAAGATACAATTATAATTGACTTCCTAAAAGAATATCAACAAACATGTATACTTACTGTATGTTTCGTTAATTAGATGTGGATGATATTAAAGTAGGATGTTAATTTAGTAAATATGAGATTATGTTCTTTATCTTTAATTTCAACAAAAAAAATAAGATATTAAATTCATAAAAAGAAAACTTCTTATCACTTTTTTTTTAAAACTATATAATTTAAACACATTTTAATATTTAAGAAATTTAAATTTAACTTTCCCTTTTTTTTAGTAGTAAAAATACACTATAAATTTAGATAATTTCATAAAAATATATTGATTGAATGTTTTTTTCATATTTTGGATGTTTTTTTATTATTTTTTTATATTTTTTTTATTTAACCATCACAACTTAAAAAGAATATATGAAATAGATAAACTAGATCCTAAGTAAGTTTAATTCATTAAAGTCACATTTTATTATGAATATTTCATATTAGCATTATTTTTCATTCTTTTGTGTGGGATTTTTATCATTTTAAATAAATTTCAATTAAAACTAGTAACTTGATGCAAAAAAGTAAACGATTTTAAAACAAAATCACTTAGAAAAAAAATAAGAGAAATGGAATAAATTCAAAAAAAATAATAATTTGTAAAGATAATGTATTTTTTTTATTACATCTTTTATAGCATAGAAAAAAATAAAATTTTCTTTAGTGTGTACAATTTTTTTTTCATGTTAAAAAATAAAAAATAAATACAATATTTAATCTCTTTACATTATAAAGAATTTTTTTTTGATTAAAATTTCCCACTCACTTCTATACTTTTTTTTCTTAATAGATGAATATAATATTAGAAAATGGAGATGGATATATGACAAAAAACGCATGGTCTTTAGTTGATTCATATTTTGATGAATATGATATCGTAGATCACCACATCCGATCTTATAATGATTTTCTAGATAATAAATTACAAGAAATTGTAGATATTACAGAACCAATCACATTAGATCATGGTGAATACACTATTAAAACTGGTGATATTGAAATAGTAAAACCTTTTATAAAAGAAGCAGATGGATCAAAAAGTATAATTGAACCATCCGAAGCAAGACTAAGAAATCTTAACTATTCAGCACATATGTATCTTGACATGGCTCTTGTTAAAGGAGATACTGATGACTATGAAATGGAAAAAGTCTACATAGGTGAATTACCTGTAATGCTAAAATCAAAAGCATGTCACCTACACGGACTTAACGATGAAGAACTAGAAGCAGTAGGCGAAGATCCACAAGACCCAGGGGGCTACTTCATCGTAAATGGATCAGAAAGAGCTATTGTTACAACGGAAGAAATTGCTCCAAACAAAATAATACTAGAACAATCCGAAAAAGACAAAGAAGATAGAAGAGCAAGAGCAGTTGTAACATCAATAAAAAGTGGATTTAGAGCAAGAATAACACTTGAATACAGAAAACCACATAAAAAAGGAGTATTTTTAAGAATATCATTCCCATATGTACCAGGAGAAATACCACTTGTAATACTACTACGTGCACTTGGATTTGAAAAAGATGTAGATCTAGTTAACAGTGTATCTGATGATATTAACACACAATTTTTACTAATTGACGATATTCAAACAACTGGTATAACAACACAACGTGATGCAATTAAATATATTGGAAATCGTGTTGCAAAAGGAATGACTGAAGAATACAGAATCAAAAGAGCAGAAGATGTAATTGACAGATACTTACTACCACATATAGGAGTAGATCCTGAAGATCGTATTGATAAAGCAGTATACCTTGCTGAAATGGCAGATATGCTTCTTCAAGTAATAAATGGAGAACGTGAACCACACGATAAGGACCACTACGCAAACAAAAGACTCAGAGTATCAGGAGATCTTATGGAAGACTTATTCCGTGTAGCATTCACAAGTTTAACACGTGATATGACCTACCAACTAGAACGTAGCTTATCTCGTGGAAAAGAACCATCAATCAAACAAGCAGTAAGATCAGATGTAATAACAGAAAACATCAAACACGCAATTGCAACAGGAAACTGGGTAGGAGGACGTGCAGGAGTAAGCCAACTACTTGACCGTACAAGTTACATGGGAACACTTTCACACCTAAAACGTGTAGTATCACCACTTTCAAGAAGTCAACCTCACTTTGAAGCTCGTGATTTACACCCAACACAATTTGGAAAAATATGTCCAAACGAAACACCAGAAGGACCAAACTGTGGACTGGTAAAAAACCTAGCTGTAGTAACTAAGATTTCAGAAGGATATCCTCTAAAAGAAATAGAAAAAGATATCAAAGAAATGGACTACATAAAACCATTAGATCATAACTTAGAAGTACAATAAGTGAAAAATTAAATGGGAATTATAAAAATTAAAATAAAATTTGTAAAAAAATATTAGTTAATGGGAGAAATATAATGGAGACCGTTACAGTACAACAACCAGTTAAAGTATATATAAATGGTAAACTAATCGGAACAACCGAAGAACCTGAAGCATTTGTAGCAGAAGTAAAAAGAAAAAGAAGATCTAATGAACTAACACATGAGCTAAACATAACATACTACCAACAAAACAATGAAATATTCATATTCACAGATCCAGGACGAGCACGAAGACCACTTGTAATAGTTGAAGATGGAAAATCACAACTAACAGATGAAATTATTGATGATGTAGCTTCAGGAAAAATGAAATGGTTCGACTTAATCCATGAAGGAATAATAGAATATATTGATGCTGAAGAAGAAGAAAATGCATACATTGCAATGTTTGAAGAAGACATAACAGAAGAGCACACACACCTTGAAATAGACCCATCAACAATGCTTGGAATATGTGCAGGAATTATTCCATATGCAAACCATAACTCATCACCACGTAACACAATGGAAGCAGGGATGACAAAACAAGCACTTGGGTTATATGTATCAAACTACAACCTACGTACAGATACAAGAGCTCATCTTCTTCACCAACCACAAATGCCTGTTGTAAAAACCAAAAGTATGGTATCAACAGAATATGATAAAAGACCATCTGGTCAAAACTTCGTAGTAGCAATTCTATCATACCAAGGGTGTAACATGGAAGATGCACTTGTGATGAACAAAGCATCACTAGAACGAGGACTTGGGAGATCATCATTCTTCAGATCATATGAAGCATCAGAACGCAGATACCCAGGTGGACAAGAAGATCACTTTGAATACCCAGAAAGTATGGTACGAGGATACCGTTCTGAAGAAGTATACAAAAACCTAGATGAAGATGGACTAATAAACCCTGAAGTATCAGTAACAAGTGGAGATGTATTAATAGGAAAAACATCACCACCAAGATTCCTAGAAGACGTAGATGAATTTGGAACAGTAGCAGAAAGAAGACGTGAAACAAGTGTAACAGTAAGACATGGAGAACACGGAATTGTAGATAAAGTAATGCTAACTGAAACCATTGAAGGAAACAAACTTGCAAAAGTAAAAGTACGAGACCACAGACAACCAGAATATGGAGATAAATTTGCATCAAGACACGGACAAAAAGGAGTTCTTGGACTCATCGTACCACAAGAAGATATGCCATTTAACGAAGAAGGAATGTGTCCAGACTTAATGATTAACCCACACGCTATTCCATCAAGGATGTCAATTGGACAGATTATCGAAATGGTAGCAGGAAAAGCAGGTTGTATGGAAGGACAACGTATCGATGGAACACCATTTACAGGAGTACCAGAAGATGAACTTAAACGTCTTCTTAAAGAAAATGGATTTGAGACCCATGGACGTGAACAACTCTATAATGGTATAACTGGTGAAAGATTTAATGCAGAAATATTTGTAGGAGTAGCATATTACCAGAAACTACACCACATGACATCAGACAAAGTATATGCAAGAAGTCGAGGACCTGTACAAGTACTCACACGTCAACCAACAGAAGGACGTGCACGTGAAGGAGGACTTAGATTTGGAGAAATGGAACGTGACTGTCTCATAGCACACGGAGCAGCACTATCTCTTAAAGAAAGATTACTTGATGAATCAGATAAATATGAAGCATTAATATGTGGAAACTGTGGAAGACTAGCAGTACGTGATAAAATACGTGATAGAACATACTGTGCAATATGTGGAGATACAGAAACATTCCCTGTTGAAATATCATACGCATTTAAACTACTACTTGATGAACTTAAATCATTATGTATATCACCAAATCTTGTACTAGAAGACAAAGCATAGGAAATAATATTCAAGGAGGGAATTAAGAGTTGAAAGAAATATTTAAAAAAGTATCTGAAATAGATTTTGGATTAATGTCACCTGAAACAATCAGAAAAATGTCAGTGACAAAAATAGTAACACCAGATACATATGATGAAGATGGATATCCAATTGAAGCAGGACTAATGGATCCAAGATTAGGTGTAATTGATCCTGGACTTAAATGTCGTACCTGTGGATCAAAAGGTGGAGAATGTCAAGGACACTTTGGACATATAAACTTTGCAAGACCTGTAATACATGTTGGATTTGCTGATACAATTCATAAAATTCTAAGATCAACATGTCGTAAATGTGGACGTGTACTACTAACTGATACAGAAAAACTAGAATACAAAGAAAAACTCGAAGAAGAACTAGCAAATGGTGAAGATATATCAGATTTACTTAAACAAATTCATCTAACAGCAAAAAAAGAAAAATGTCCACATTGTGAAGAAGAACAACTAGAAATAAAAATAGATAAGCCAATATCACTAGTTGAAGAAAACTATAAACTCACAGCAAGTGAAGTACGTGAAAGACTTGAAAATATACCAGAAGAAGATTACATATTCATAGGTATAAATCCTGAAGTAGCACGACCTGAATGGATGGTATTAACAGTATTACCTGTACCACCAGTAACAGTAAGACCATCAATTACCCTTGAAACTGGAGAAAGATCAGAAGATGACCTTACACACAAACTTGTAGATATTTTAAGAATTAACCAAAGACTCAAAGAAAACCTGGAAGCAGGAGCACCACAACTTATTGTAGAAGATCTCTGGGAATTACTTCAATATCACGTAACCACATACTTTGATAATGAAGCAAGTGGAGTACCACCAGCAAGACATCGATCTGGTCGTCCACTTAAAACATTAGCACAACGTCTTAAAGGAAAAGAAGGAAGATTCAGATCAAATCTCGCAGGAAAACGTGTGAACTTCTCAGCACGTACTGTAATATCACCTGACCCAACACTCAGTATTAACGAAGTTGGAGTTCCTGAAATGATTGCAAAAGAAGTAACAGTACCAATTTCAGTTACTGAATGGAACATGGAAAAAATGAAAGAATACATCAGAAATGGACCTGATGTACATCCTGGTGCAAACTATATAATAAGACCAGATGGACGTAAAATACGTGTATATGATGAAACTAAAGAAACAGTTATTGAAAATCTTGAACCAGGTTACATTGTAGAACGTCACATTATAGATGGAGATATTGTACTATTTAACCGTCAACCATCACTTCACCGTATGTCAATGATGGCACACGAAGTACGTGTACTTCCATATAAAACATTCAGATTAAACTTATGTGTATGTCCTCCATATAACGCTGATTTCGATGGGGATGAAATGAACATGCACGTATTCCAGACACCTGAAGCACGTGCTGAAGCTAATGAAATTATGAAAGTACAAGAACACATCTTATCACCTCGTTATGGTGGACCAATTATTGGAGCTATACACGATCATATTACAGGTGCATACTTACTTACTCATAATGATACAACATTCCCAGAAGATAAAGCACTACAAATTATTAAAAGATCTAAAATGGAAATTCCTGAACCTAAAGGACGTGACTGGACAGGTAAAGAAATCTTTAGTTTACTACTACCTGATAAACTTAATCTTGTATATAAATCAGAAATTTGTAGAAATTGTGAAGAATGTAAACATGAAAACTGTGAATATGATGCATACGTTGTAATTAAAAACGGACAACTTATTCAAGGAGTAGTTGATGATAAAGGATATGGATCAGGTAGTGGAAAAATACTTGATGCTATTGTAAAACAATTTGGTCCAAGTGAAGCACGTTACTTCCTTGATCATGCAACAAAACTTGCTGTATTTGGTGGTGTAATGCAAAGAGGTTTCACAACTGGTACAGCTGATGAGGAAATTCCAAAAGAAGCAGAAGAAAGAATTGCAGAACTTCTTGAAAAATCAGATGCAAAAGTAGAACAACTCATTCAAGCATATGAAAATAATGAACTTGAAGCTCTCCCAGGACGTAGTCTTCGTGAAACACTTGAGATGAAAATCATGCAAGTACTTGGGGAAGCAAGGGATAATACAGGGGTTATCGCAGAACATTACTTTAGTACAGATAACAGTGCTGTAATTATGGCATTAACAGGTGCTCGTGGTTCAATGCTTAACTTAACACAGATTGCAACTTGTGTAGGACAACAAGCTGTTCGTGGAGGTCGTATTAACAGAGGATATATTGACCGTACACTACCTCACTTCCGTAAAGGAGATGTAGGATCTAAAGCTAGTGGTTTTGTACACAGTAGTTATAAAAAAGGTCTTGATCCACTAGAATTCTTCTTCCACGCTATGGGAGGACGTGAAGGACTAGTAGATACAGCTATTCGTACAGCACAAAGTGGTTACATGCAAAGACGTCTTGTAAATGCATTACATGATCTTAGTGTACATGAAGATGGAACTGTACGTGATAATCGTGGAGCAATTGTTCAATTTAAATATGGTGAAGATGGAATTAACCCTGCAAAAAGTGATTATGGACAAGTTGCAAACCTAGATAAGCTTATTGAAGAAATGAGACTTGAAAATAAAGAAATTGCAACAGATATTGCAAAATAAGATGAAAAAAGATCAAAAAACTAAAAAAACTTTATTACAACGGTGGATGTAGATAAGTATGGAAATAGAACAAGTTCAAGCAGTTATTGATGAAAATGGTGCAAGCTATTTTCCAATAAAACTTGTTGAAGAAATTACAGCAGCAAGTGAACGTAATGATTTATCTGATGATGAATTAGTAACACTTGTCTTAAAAGTAAAAGAAGCATATGAACGTGAAGAAGTAGAACCTGGAGAATCAGTAGGTACAATTGCTGCTCAATCTGTAGGTGAACCTGGTACACAGATGACCATGCGTACTTTTCACTATGCAGGGGTAGTAGAACTTAACGTAACATTAGGTCTTCCTCGTCTTATAGAAGTGGTTGATGCTCGTAAGAAGATATCAACTCCTACTATGGATATTTACTTTACAGAAGAATTTAATAATGATGAAGAGTTCATCCGTAAAATGGGTAATAAAATTGGTAAAATTACCCTTAATGATGTAATTAAAAACTTTAATGTTAATTATATGGATAATACAATTTCAGCTGAAATTGATCAAGATATTCTTGATGAACGTCGTCTTGAATTAAGTGAAGTTACAAGTGTAATAGAAAAAACTTTTAAACATGTAAAGATAAATAATAATTTACTGAGTTTTGAAACCACATTTTCTAAAGATGAAGAAAAAATGCAACAAGGTATTCGAGAATTAAGATTACTTGCAGATAAAATCAGAGATCTCCAGATTAGTGGTGTTAAAGGTATTGGTAAAGTTGTTATTCGTCATGAACATAATGAGTGGGTTATTCACACAGAAGGTTCAAATATTGGTGCTATCTTAAAAATTGATGGTGTTGATGTTGAACGTACAACAACAAACGATATCTTTGAAATTGAGAAAGTTCTTGGAATAGAAGCAGCACGTAATGCAATTATCCATGAGTTATATACTACTATGGAAGAACAGGGGCTTAGTGTTGATATTAGACATATTATGCTTGTTGCTGATATGATGACAGCTGATGGTATTGTTAAATCTATTGGTCGTCATGGTATTAGTGGTGAGAAAGCTAGTGTTCTTGCTCGTGCAGCATTCGAAGAAACTGGTAAACACTTACTTAATGCTAGTATTCGTGGAGAAACTGATAACCTCTCAGGTATAATTGAGAATGTTATTGTTGGTCAGCCAATACCTCATGGTACGGGGTCTGTTGGTGTAGTAATGAAAGATAAAAATTAGGAGGCAGTACATGGATATTGAAAGAGGGATACGTGTAGCCGTAGACACTGGTAAGGTTATATTAGGATCCAATAAATCAATTCAAGCAATAAAACTTGGAGATGGAGAATTAGCTGTTCTTGCAGAAAATGCTCCAAAAGATATGAAAGCTGATGTAGAAACATATGCTAAATTATCTGAAATGCCAGTATACACATTTGAAGGTTCTAGTGTAGATCTAGGTTCAATCTGTGGTAAACCATTCACAGTATCAGTTCTAGTTATTCAAGAACCAGGAGACTCTAACATATTAGAGCTCAAGGAGTAAATAGATACTATGTCCGTCAAGTTTACAAACCATGAAATTAAATATATTGCACTTTTTGAAACTATTACTAGTGCTATGGTTAAAGACTGTATAATTGATGACGAACATAATAAGATTACTTTTTTGGTAAAAAAAGGAGACATGGGATTAGCTATAGGAAAAAATGGAAGTACTATAGGTAAAATGCAGAAATCTGTTGATCGGAGTGTTGAAATTCTAGAACACTCTGATGATCCCGGCGAATTTATAAAAAATTTATTATCTGTTGCAGACATTAATTCTATTGAATTTGGTGTTGATGCAAAAGGTAATAAGATCGCTACCTTGGATGTCGACTCAAAGAGTAAACGTAAGGCTATTGGTAAAAATGGTCAGAATATTCAGCGAGCTAGACAATTTGCTAAAAGACAATTTGAAATTAGTAATATTATCATAAAATAACCATATTTATGATTAGTTAATTTATTGATAGATTTATTCTATCATAAATTCTTAAAATAAAACTCAGTTAATACTAATCTATAATGAAAAGTATGTGAATTATTTCACACAAAAACAAAATACAATAGGTATGTTTATTAAAATAGGTTTCAAATTTAGTAACACATACATGAAATTGTTTAAAATAACACTTTGAATAGAAAATATTTAAAAATTTTTTATAAAACACACAAAAATATAAAGTATAAATGGAGGAATAAAATTTGCCAGGATTATTCGCAGCAAAAAAATTAAAAGATAACAGACAGAATTTCCGATGGAAAGACACACAATACAAAAGAAAAACCCTCGGATTAAACATTAAAGCAGATCCACTAGAAGGATCACCTCAAGCTAGAGGAATTGTAATTGAAAAAGTAGGTATAGAAGCAAAACAGCCTAACTCTGCAATAAGAAAATGTGTAAGAGTTCAATTAATTAAAAACGGAAAACAAATTACAGCATTCGCACCAGGTGACGGAGCTATTGGTTTTATAGATGAACACGATGAAGTAATGATCGAAGGAATTGGAGGACCATCAGGTAGGTCAATGGGAGATATTCCTGGAGTAAGATGGAAAGTTACAAAAGTAAACAACGTAGCTTTATCTGAAATGGTAAGTGGAAAAATCGAAAAACCAGTAAGATAGAAAATTTTGTTTAGAAGGAGATTTAATTAAAATGAGCTTTAAATTATTCGACAAATGGGATGTAACAGAAGTTACAGTAGAAGATATGGGATTACAAAATTACGTATGTCTTGATGAAATTGTAGTACCACACACAATGGGACGTCACGTAAAAAGACAATTTGCAAAATCAAAAGTATCCATCGTAGAAAGACTCATGAACAAAATCATGAGAACAGAAAGAAACAGTGGTAAAAAAAATAAAGCATACAAAATCGTAGAAGATGCTTTAGAAATTATCAACAAAAAAACAAAAGAAAATCCTATACAAGTTCTAGTTAAAGCTGTAGAAAACACAGCACCAAGAGAAGAAACAACCCGTATTAAATACGGTGGAATAGGATACCAAATAGCAGTAGATATAGCACCACAAAGACGTGTAGACTTATCACTTGGATTCATCACAAAAGGTGCAATGCAATCTGCATTTAAAAACAAAAAATCAGCAGCACAATGTTTAGCTGATGAAATTCTTTTAGCAGCAGATGAAGATTCAAGAAGCTTTGCTGTACAGAAAAAAGAAGAAAAAGAAAGAGTAGCAAGATCCGCACACTAGATCTTAAAACACCACCCTTTCTAACTATTTTTTTTTATTATTATTTTTTTTTTAAAGTTTTGAAATATGAACAAAATAAAAAAATAAATAAAGAATTAAAAATAGAAACAATATTATTATAATTTAATAACAAAAGAAAAACTTTTTATAAGTAAAATTTTTAACATTTTAGGTGATATATTTGAGTCGAAGAGATCAAATGATTAAAAAAATTAAAGAATTAATGTACGAGCCTGAATACATCAGAAACATTGGTATTGTAGCTCACATCGACCACGGAAAAACAACATTATCAGATAACCTTCTTGCAGCAGCTGGAATGATATCATCAGAACTTGCTGGAGATCAAAGATTCCTTGATTTTGATGAACAAGAACAAGAAAGAGGAATTACAATTGATGCAGCAAACGTATCAATGGTACACTCATATGAAGATAACCAATACTTAATTAACCTTATTGATACACCAGGACACGTTGACTTTGGTGGAGACGTAACACGTGCAATGAGAGCAGTAGATGGAGCTGTAGTAGTTGTATGTGCTGTAGAAGGTATCATGCCTCAAACAGAAACAGTATTAAGACAAGCTTTAAAAGAAAATGTAAGACCTGTACTTTTCATTAACAAAGTAGACAGACTTATAAACGAATTAAAACTTGACGACCTTGAATTACAAAACAGATTCATAAAAATCATTGCAGGAGTAAACAAACTCATCAAAAACATGGCTCCTGAACAATTCAAAGAAGAATGGCAAGTAAAAATCGAAGATGGTACAGTAGCATTCGGATCAGCATACCACAACTGGGCTATTAACGTACCTGAAATGATGAAAACAAATATCACATTTAAAGACATCATCCAATACTGTAATGATGACAACCAAAAAGAACTTGCAAGTAAAATAAAAATCGAAGAAGTAATTCTCGGTATGGTAGTAGAACACTTACCAAGTCCAAAAATTGCACAAGCTTACCGTGTACCAAAAATCTGGTCAGGAGATATTGACTCAGTAGAAGGACAAGGTATGATTAACACCGATTCAACATCCCCACTAGCTGTTATGGTTACAGATGTAAGTATCGATAAACACGCAGGTGAAATTGCAACAGGACGTGTATACGGTGGATCAATTGAAAAAGGATCAGAAATATTCTTTGTAGGTTCAATGTCAAAAGCAAGAACCCAACAAGTAGGAGTATATATGGGTCCTGAAAGAATTAACACAGACATCGTACCAGCAGGTAACATTGTAGCAATTACCGGAGCTCGTGGAGCAATCGCAGGGGAAACCATTACAGATGCAGACCACAACATTGCACCATTTGAAAGTCTTGAACACATCTCAGAACCTGTAGTAACAGTTGCTGTAGAAGCTAAAAACACAAAAGACCTACCAAAACTTATTGAAGTACTAAGACAAGTAGGAAAAGAAGACCCAACACTACGTGTAGAAATTAACGAAGAAACCGGTGAACACTTAATTGCTGGTATGGGTGAATTACACCTTGAAGTTATCATCTACAGAATTAACGATAAAGGATTAGAAGTAGAAACATCTGAACCTATTGTTGTATACAGAGAAACAATTGCTGGTACAGCTACAAATGTTGAAGGTAAATCACCTAACAAACACAACAGATTCTACATAGACATTGAACCATTATCTGATGATTTAATGAACGCAATATCTGAAGGAGAAATCCAAGAAGGACGTGTAAAAGGTAAAGAATCAGCAAAAGTATTCCAAGACCACGGTCTTGACAAAGATGAAGCTAAAAAAGTATGGGATGTATACAAACACAGTATATTCGTAAACAAAACACGTGGTATCCAATACTTAGATGAAATTAAAGAATTACTCATGGAAGGATTTGAAAGTGCTCTAGATGACGGACCACTTGCAGATGAAAAAGCTATGGGAATTAAAATCAGCCTCATGGATGCAAAAATACACGAAGATGCTGTACACAGAGGACCTGCACAAGTATTACCTGCTATAAGAAAAGCAGTATATGGTGGAATTATGCTTGCACAACCAACACTCATGGAACCTATGCAAAAAGTATACATCAGTGTACCACAAGATTACATGGGAGCAGCAACACGTGAAATCCAAAACAGAAGAGGACAAATTGTTGAAATGGGTCAAGAAGGAGATATGTCCACAATTGAATCCAAAGTACCAGTATCTGAAATGTTTGGATTTGCAGGTGATATAAGATCAGCAGCAGAAGGACGTTGTATCTGGTCAACAGAAAACTCAGGATTTGAAAGAATCCCACGTGAATTACAAAACCAAATTGTACGTGAAATTCGTGAAAGAAAAGGTTTAAGTCCAGAACCATATGGACCTGACCACTACTTAGGATAAGTATACAACTTGTATACTTTCTTTTCTTTTTTTTAATTCTTTTTTTTTAAATAAAAAAATACTTTTTATAAAACAAAAATTATCCTTATTTTTTTTATTGTTTAATAATTAACAAACTCTTAGGATCATAAAGTATATAAATAAAAAAGAACATAACATTAAATTAATACATAAATTATTATGAAATGATCTATATTTTATCAAAAAGATAAAAGGTAGATAACAAGTAATTTGAAGATTATTGGAAAGAAATTGTATTTACAAGGGAATATAACTATTCCCTGGTTATATTTCTTTGTATCTATAATTTTTATATTACTAAATGTTAGAGGACGTTCTCTAGATACAATATAATAAAAAGAAAATATTATTAATCTTTTTTTGAAAAATCTAGCAACCGGCTTGCTAACAACTAATAAATCATACTATTAAATAGAAATAGTTCTTGATTTATTAAATTATATTCACAAATATATATGTTTATAACATGGAGGATATATAATGGCAAAAGATAAAACACACATGAACTTAGCATTCATTGGTCACGTAGACCACGGAAAATCAACATTAGTAGGACACCTTTTATTACTAGAAGGAGCTATTGCTGAACAACAATTAGATGACGGAGAAGACAAATTCAGATTTGTAATGGACAAACTCGGAGAAGAAAGAGAAAGAGGAGTAACCATCGACCTCGCTCACGCAAAATTCGAAACACAAAAATACGAATACACAGTAGTAGATTGTCCAGGACACCGTGACTTTGTTAAAAACATGATTACCGGAGCATCACAAGCAGATGCAGCAGTACTCGTAGTAGCTGCAAACGACGGTATTATGCCACAAACAAAAGAACACATCTTCTTATCAAAAACCTTAGGAATCAACCAATTAATTATTGCAATTAACAAAATGGATGTAGTAGACTACTCAGAAGACAAATACAACGAACTCAAAGATGAAATCAGTAAACTCATCGCTTCAGTAGGATTCAAACCTTCAGAAGTACCATTCATACCAGTTTCCGCATTTGAAGGAGACAACATCACAGAAAAAAGCTCAAACACACCTTGGTACAAAGGAAACACCTTAGTACAAGAACTTGATGCTTTAGATGAACCTGATAAACCAGTAGACCTTCCATTAAGACTCCCTATTCAAGATGTATACTCAATTACAGGAGTAGGAACAGTACCTGTAGGAAGAGTAGAAACAGGAGTATTAAACACAGCAGAAAACATTGCATTTGAACCAGCTGGAGTAACCGGTGAAGTAAAATCAATAGAAATGCACCACGAAATTCTCGATAAAGCAGAACCTGGAGACAACGTTGGATTCAACGTAAGAGGTGTAGGTAAAAACGATGTTAAACGTGGAGACGTAGCTGGAACAACCAAAAACCCACCTACGGTTGCAAAAGAATTCAAAGCACAAATCGTTGTGCTACAACATCCTGGTGTAATCACAGTTGGATACACACCTGTATTCCACGCACACACAGCACAAATTGCATGTACATTCTTATCCTTAGATGTAAAACTTGACCCTGCAACAGGACAACCTAAAGAAGAAAACCCTGACTTCCTCAAAACAGGAGATGCAGCTTTAGTAACAATTAAACCAACAAAACCAATGGTAATTGAAAACATTAAAGAAATCCCTCACATGGGAAGATTCGCTATCCGTGATATGGGTCAAACCGTAGCAGCAGGTATGTGTATAGACATTACCGACAAAAAATAAGTAAAATAAATTTTTTTACTTATTAATTTCTTTTTTTTTTATTACGGAAAAAATTTAAAATTAATAAAATTAACTAAACTTTACATGTATCTTTTTTACATGTTATAAACTTCAAAAAAAGAAAAAAAGGGAAATATTTTTACACATTTTATATTTTGTGAATTTATTTTTTTTTAATAATTTATTTAGAGGTTTATACAAAAAAGTGTATTTAAGTTTAATCATTTTTTTTTTAAATTTCCATAGAAAAATAAGAGAATATTTTTAATAAGTAATTTTTTAATTTATTTTAAAGGAAAAGATTTTTTTTATTTAATGGGAGAATTATATAATGAATAAAGCTCGAATTAAATTAACCGGTACAGATCCTGAAAAGATTGCAGATGTATGTAAT
This sequence comes from Methanosphaera cuniculi, assembly GCF_003149675.1. Lineage (NCBI taxonomy): Archaea > Methanobacteriati > Methanobacteriota > Methanobacteria > Methanobacteriales > Methanobacteriaceae > Methanosphaera > Methanosphaera cuniculi. The sequence continues at coordinate 43,188 of NZ_LWMS01000001.1, forward strand.
CAACTTAAAAGTATAGCTGAAAGAACTGGTGTAGATTTATCCGGTCCTATTCCATTACCAACAAGAAAACTTGTAGTACCTACAAGAAAAAGTCCTGATGGTGAAGGAAAAGCTACATGGGAAAAATGGGAACTAAGAATTCACAAACGTCTCGTTGGTATTGAAGCTGATGAACGTGCTATGAGACAAGTTATGAAAGTAAATGTTCCTGATAATGTAAGTATCGAAATTGAACTTAAATCCTAGTTATAATGATAAAGTATATAAAGAATGATAACTAGATATAATAATAGACTTTAATTAGTTCTATTATTAACTAATATTTTTTTTATTTGCCGAGATAGCCTAGCCAGGTAAGGCGCGGGACTTGAGATCCCGTGGACTTTGTCCTCATGGGTTCAAATCCCATTCTCGGCGCTAACTATTTTACTATAAAATTTTTTAACTATTTTTATTGAATTTAACTAATTTTTAGATAATAATTCTTTTAATAAGATGATATTTTTCTTTTTTTTTTGTAAAATATTTTATAAATTTCTTATTGTTTGTAAATATTTTAAAATTCTATTTTTTATCCAGACTATATCTTATAAAATAATTAAAAATACCATCAATATTTAAGCAGTTGAATTAAAAACTATATGATTAAAAAATATCTTTTGTTTATTATTTTAGTTAGTTTAGTTAAATCATCTAAATTTCATAATTAAGTGTATATCTATAAGTTTTTTTTTAAAATAAATAAATTTATTAAATAAACTGAATATTTTTGTTAAATTTTACTTTATAATTTAATACTCTAAAAAATTTAATTCTAATATAATTTAAGTAAAATAAGATATTATAATACTTAAACAACTAGTAAAAAAAAATAATCAAATAAAAAAAAAGCTAGTAGTGGTAAAAAAATAATCAAATAAAAAAAAATATAGGAGATGTAGATAATGGAAGAATATACACAATTATCAAATGGAGTTGAAATACCAAAACTTGGATTTGGAGTTTTCCAGATAACAGACTATGATGAATGTAAACAAGCAGTACTAGATGCACTAAGTAATGGAATACGTCTTATTGACACAGCAGAAGCATATTTTAATGAAAAAGCAGTAGGAGATGCAATTAAAGAATCAAAAATTCCACGTGAGGAAATATTTATAACAACTAAAATATGGATAACAGATTATGGGTATGAAAACACTAAAAAAGCATTTAAAGAATCATGTGAAAAATTAGGTACAGACTATATAGATTTATATCTAATACACCAAAACATTGGTGATGTCTATGGAACATGGCGTGCAATGGAAGAGTTATATGAAGAAGATAAAATTAAAGCAATAGGAATTTCAAACTTTACAAAAGCAAGATTATATGACTTCTGTGTACATAACAAAATAAAACCAATGGTACTACAAATAGAAGTAAATCCATTCTACCAACAAGATGATATAGTAGACTATTGTAAAGATATGGACATACAAGTTGAAGCATGGTCACCACTTGCTGAAGGTAGAAATAACATCTTCCAAAATCCAGTACTAACTGAAATTGGAGATAAATACAATAAATCAGTAGCACAAGTAATTATTCGCTGGTTAATTCAACGTGATATTATAGTATTTCCTAAATCTGTACATCCTGAAAGAATTAAAGAAAATGCTGATGTATTTGACTTTGAACTATCAGATGAAGATATGAAAAAAATTGCAACACTTGATACAGGAGTAGGTAGTGTGGATCTTGATAGTTATGATTTTATAAAAATGATTAACAGCTACACAGATTAAAAAATAAATATTTGAAAATTTTTTATGACCTCCATTTTAACCTTCTTTTTTTTTATTACTTTTTTGTTTTAAAATACCTAATTTGTAATACTTTTTAATATGTTGATATTACTTAAATTTTTATAGTTCTTTTTTTCATGTTTAATTGTTTATTTTTTGTTAGTTTGATTTTATATTATACTAATGCTTTGTTTTTTCTGAATTTTTATGTATTATGATGTTTTAAATTATTTTACTAATTTTTAATGGTTTATTTTTTTGTAATTATCATACTTTCTAAAGTAATTTTTATATATCTTAAAATTCAAATTAATTTTAATTAATACAATCTGTTTAATTTGTATTACTTTTTTGTTAGTTTATAAGCTAAAAGTATTAACATTAAATCTTTTTACTATCTAAATTACTTTTTTTAGTTTTTATAACTTAATAAAAAAAAATGAAATCAATTTTTGGAGAATTAAAATAAAATGCAGAAAAAAAATATAAAATATTTAATTATTGGATTAATTGCATTGATAATTATTATTATTGCAGCTGCATCAGTTTTAGGAAATTCCACAGATACTGATCCAACACATCTTGTTGTTGCATTCTCAGGACATGGTGGAGAACCTGAAGCAGGATTTAATCCTCTCACAGGATGGGGATGTGGGCATTTAAATTTTAATCCTTTAATTCAAAGTACACTTTTAACTTCAGATGAAAATGGAACTTTTAAAAACGACGTAGCAACAGGATATAATGTTAGTTCTGATGGACTTACATGGACTGTAGGAATAAGAGATGATATTAAGTTTTCAAATAATGAATCACTTAAAGCATCAGATGTAGCATTTACATTTAATGAAGCAAGAACAAGTAACTCAGAATTAGATATGAGTAACTTAGATCATGCAACAGCAATAAATGATACAACAGTAGAATTCAAACTTAAAGAACCACAATCAACTTTTGTATATAGTTTAAGATATATTGGAATTGTACCTGAAAAAGATTATAATAATGAAACATATGGAGAACATCCAATAGGATCAGGACCATACAAACTAGAACAATGGGATCGTGGACAACAAGCAATACTAGTAGCAAATGACAACTACTATGGAGAAAAACCATACTTCAAACAACTAACATTACTTTTCACAACAGAGAAAAATTCACTAGAATTTGTAAAATCAAACAAAGCTGATGTAGTAGAAGCATCATTCATGGATCTTAACTATAAAGCAGATGGATATAAATTTGTAGAACTTAAATCTCCAAGAGCACAAGGAGTATCACTACCATACATGAATGACACAGGAATAAAAACAGATCAAGGAAATCCAGTGGGAAACAATGTAACAGGAGATCCTGCAATACGAAAAGCATTAAATATAGGAATAAATCGTGAAGAAATAGTAAATACTGTATATCAAGGACATGCAAGCGTAGACTACACAGGAGTTGACAATCTCCCATATGCAAATCCTGAAGGAAAAATTAAAGATAATAACCCAGAAGAAGCAAAACAAATACTTACAAATGCAGGATGGGTAGATACAGATAATGACGGAATACGTGAAAAAGATGGAACAAAAGCATCATTTAAACTATATTATTCATCAGAGGATATGGCACGTCAATCACTAGCAACAGTTATAAAACAACAAGCAAGTGAACTTGGTATTGAAATAGAACTTGTAGGAACAGACTGGGATACAATATATCAAAATATGTACAGTCAAGGAGTATTAATGCAACAATCCTCACAAGATCCATATAAAACCATATACCAACAATACTACTCAAAAGATAACTTCACAGAAGATGACTATATGAATCCTAATGAATATAACAACAGTGAAGTTGATAGTATATTAACTCAAGCTATGCAAAGTACCAATATTAATGGTTCAAATGATCTTTGGAGACAAGCAGCATATATTAATGCAGAAAATGGTTTTGGACCTGCTGCTAATGCTCCATGGCTTTGGGTTGCAGATTATGATTACTGCTACTTTGTAAATGACGATATTGACATGGGAACACCACCTAGTATGGGACAGGATGTTCTTGAAAACATTTGTGAATGGAAACGAACAAACACTACAAACTAAAAATTTTAGATATCTTAGGAGATCTTAATTATGAATAGGAAAGTAACCCTTTTTATAAGAAATAAACTAATTCATTTTATTGTTTTAATGATTGCAGTTGCAATTTTTAGTTTTATACTAATAGACTTATCTCCTATTGACCCTGTTAATGTTTATCTTAAACAAGCAAGTGTTACAGCAGCACAACGTGCAATGCTTAATGAGTACTGGGGTGTTGGAGTACCCCTTACCACTAAGCTTTTCAACTGGCTTTCAATGATATTACAGGGAAATCTAGGAGTATCACTTATATATCGTATACCTGTAATTGATGTAATTGTTGATAAATTCATGGCATCTTTCATACTACTTGCATCATCTTGGCTAATTGGAGGTATTTTTTGGTTTTCTTCTTGGAATAGTTGCAGGAAAAAATAGAGATTCATGGATTGATCGAGCTGTAAAAACATATTGTTATATTCTTCAATCAGCACCTTCATTTTGGATAGGAATGCTACTTTTAATAGTATTTGCAGTATATCTAGGATGGTTTCCGGTGGGACTTGGAGTTCCTGTATCAACACTTAGTTCAAATGTCACAATATGGCAATGGATTTCAAGTATGATACTACCAACTATAACATTAAGTCTAGTAGGAGTTGCACCTATAGCATTATATACAAGAAATGAAGTTGTAAAATCTTTAAATTCAGATTATGTACTTTTTGCAAAAGCACGAGGAGAAAAAGGATGGGCTTTAATTGAAAGACAAACTCTTAGAAATGTACTTCTTCCTGCTATAACTTTACAATTTTTATCATTTAATGAATTATTTAGTGGAGCTGTACTTGTTGAACAAGTATTTTCATATCCTGGACTAGGACAAACTGCTGTACAAGCAGGACTTTCAAGCGATGTACCATTACTTCTTGCAATTGTACTAATAAGTGCCATATTTGTATTTGTTGGAAATCTTATAGCAGATATACTTTACTACTTTATAGATCCAAGAATTAAGGAGGATGCTAACTTTGAAAAATAAAGATAAAAAATATTTTACTTTATATAATGCAAATCTTCGAACAAAAACTATAGTTGTAATTTCTGTAGCATTAATCTTATTTCTCATAATTATACTAAGTAGTATATTTGTAGATAAAACAACAGCACTTGCAACAAACTTTACAAACATTAATCAACCCCCATCATTAGAATATCCTTTTGGAACAGATTGGATGGGACGTAACATGTTTACAAGAACTCTTCTTGGTCTTGGAATAAGTGTTGGTATTGGAGTATTAACATCAATACTTACAACTATAATTGCAATAATATTAGGTGTTGCATCAAGTTTAAATAATTTGATGGATGAAGCTGTAGCATTAGTAATTGATCTTTTTGGTTCAATTCCTCATATTCTTCTTATTATTCTTGTATCAATTTGTTTTGGAACAGGTATTTATGGAGTAATTATGGGTATTGGTTTAACTCACTGGACACCACTTGCACGTGTTTTAAGAGCTGAAATTAAGAAGATTAAAGCAACAGATTATGTAAAGTTATCAAAACAGTTAGGACATAGTAAATGGTGGATTGCAAAAAAACATATTATACCACTTGTAGTTTCCCAGGTAATTGTAGGTCTAATACTAGTTTTTCCACATGCTATTATGCATGAGGCAAGTATTTCATTTTTAGGATTTGGACTTTCACCACATGAACCTGCTATTGGTATTATTCTTGCTGAAGCTATGAATTACTTTTCACTTGGTTATTGGTGGCTTGCAGTATTTCCTGGTCTTTCATTACTTTTAATTGTATTAATCTTTGATTTAATTGGAGAAAATGTTCAAAAACTACTAGATCCACAATCAGTGGAAGGAAAATAAAAAAATATAGGATGGTTATGATAAATTATGAAACTTTTAGATGTAGAAAAACTTTCAATATCATTTACTCAATATTTAAAGGGTCTTCAACAAACAGAACTTCATGTAATTTCTGATCTTACAATGACTTTAAATGATCATGAAATTCTTGCTGTTTTAGGTTCAAGTGGGTCTGGTAAAAGTCTTCTTGCTGAGTCAATTCTTGGAATACTTCCAAATAATGCAAATACTAGTGGTAAAATTTTATATAAAGATGAATTATTAACACAACAACTTAAAGAAGAAATACGTGGAGATAAAATAAGTTTAATTCCTCAGTCTGTTAATTATCTAAATCCATTAATGAAGATAAAACAGCAAGCACTTGGATATATAGAAGATGAAGAAGCTTATAAACAAAAAGAGAAAAAACAACAAGAACTTTTTAGACGTTATGGTCTTAAACCTGAGGTTGATGAAATGTATCCTTTCCAACTTTCAGGTGGAATGGCACGAAAAGTTCTTCTTTCAACAGCTCTTTTAAATGATCCTGAAATTATTATTGCAGATGAACCTACACCAGGTCTTGATGAGAAGGCTGTAGATGAAGTTATTCATGATCTTATAGATCTTAAAAATCAAGGTGTGGGTATTATTCTTATTACTCATGATATTATAACAGCTTTAAGATGTAGTGATAAGATTGCAATACTTTATCTTGGATATGTTATTGAAATTACAGATACAAAAAACTTTACTGATGATGGATCTGAACTTTATCATCCATATACAAGAGCATTATATCAGGCACTTCCTAACACTGACTTTAAACTTACAGAAGGTCATCAACCATCATATAATGAAATTCCAAAAGGTTGTCCTTATAATATGAATTGTCCATATAAAACAGATAAGTGTGTGGAGAATTTACCTGAGCTTCGTGAGATTAATGGTCGTAGAGTCAGATGTTTTTATCCATTAGTTAATGATGATGAAAATATACAAGAAGGTGGGTGATTTTAATTGGATATTTTAAAGACAGAAAATATATCATATGGTTATAATAAAAACTCAAAGATAATTTCAAATATTAATTTTAGTATGGATAGTAGTCAGGTTATTGGATTATTTGGTGATAGTGGAGCTGGTAAGTCTACGTTTTGTAAGATTTTATCAAATTTTATTACAGATTATAGTGGATCTGTTTTGATTAATGATAGTATTATAGATTCAAAATTTAATCCTGTACAGCTTATATTTCAACATCCTGAAAAAGTTATGAATCCACACTGGAGTATGGATAAGATTTTAAGTGAGTCATGGAATCCTGATGATGATATTTTAGATGAATTTGGTATTAAAAAAGAATGGCTTAAACGTTATCCATCTGAGCTTTCTGGTGGTGAACTTCAACGTTTTAGTATTCTTCGTGCAATTAATCCTAAAACTCGTTTTATCATTGCTGATGAAATTACCACCATGCTTGATGCTGTAACTCAGGTTCAAATATGGTCATCTCTTCTTAATTATACTAAGAAGAATGATATTGGAGTTTTATGTGTGAGTCATGATATGGCTCTTCTTGAAAGGATTTGTGATGATATTTTATATTTTGATAAGTTAAATCAGATATAAGTAAAATATAATGATTTTTATTATGGAATTTAAAATTTAAACTCCTACTTTCTTATTTTTTTTTAATTTAAAAACTAGTTATTATTACTCTTTTTTCTTAATTTAAAAGTAGTTATTATTTTGTAAAAAAGAAAGAAGTTGGTGGTGGTGATGTATGTCTTTTTTTTCTATGAATTTATTTTTTCATTACCATCATGATGAACCAGATGATTACAAATACTGCTATTACGATTAATAGTATTCTTCTTTGTTTCATCATTGCTTTTTGTCGTGCTTGGTATTGTTCTTCACATTTATCTGAACAGAATGATTCATCCATTGGTATTGGTTTTCCACATATTGCACAATGTCTGTGTGCTTCAATTGCCATAATTTTACATCTCCCATTTATTATTTTACTAGTATTTTATTATACCTAGTTTTTTATGAGTGTTCCTATTGGTTTTTCTAGTGCTACTTTAACATTTTCAGGATCATTACCATTTAATATAACTGTCTTGATTGCTGAACGTTTAATTATTTCAATTGCTGTTTTGTCTATAAATTCATATGTTCCTGCTTTTGTTTCATTTGATGATACTATATTCATAAGTTCATCTGCTGTAACTTCTTTTATCATCTTAGCATCATCATACTTATTTGGATCTTTATCATATAATCCATCTACACTTGTTGCATTAATAACCATATCTGCATCCACATATTCTGCAAGTATACTTCCCACAGCATCTGTACTATGAGCAGGTTCTGTTCCACCCATTATAACAATTTTATTAGTAGATGAGTATTCAAGTGCTTGTTGGAAATTTGTTGGAATACCAGGATATGCTACATCTTTAAGTGCACATTGAAGTAGGCGTGCATTTATTCTGGTTACTTGTATTCCTATCTCATCACATATTGATTCAGATTCACCCATATCACGTACTACACTAATATAGTCACGTGCTGGTCTTCCTCCACCAACTACAATGAAAATTTCATGTTCTTTATTCATATCTTTAATAACTTCAGCATATGCTTCAAATTTTTTAGCATCATATTCTTTAAGAAGTATTGATCCACCAATTGTAATAACTATACGCATTAATACTCATTCTCCTAAAAATATATTCTCTTAAAATAAATATTTTATATTATATTAATAA
>NZ_LWMS01000002.1 GCF_003149675.1 Methanosphaera cuniculi
TAATTATATTTATATTTCTATTTTTATTTAATTTTATTCTATATTTTATATTAAATTAATAGAAATATTGTAAAAAAAAGTTTAAAAAAAAGGTGGTAATGTGTAAGTTTATTTATTACTTACTACTTTTTATAAAATATTTATATTGCTACATTGGTTGTGAATCTTAATGCTATACATATTAGCATAACTAGAATAACACCTATTACCACTTGTGTTGGTGATAATTCAATACCATAGTTTTCATCATTAAAGTATCTTACAAGTCCTGCTCCACTTGCAGGTAGTGTTTTTTTGCTTTCTTTAGCCATTGTTTTTCTCCTAAAATCATAAGAACTGATTTGTTTTAATATTGATTTTTATTGCGGTTTTTTCTTTATTTATTGAGCAAAATAAAATATATCTGATTTAATTTCAAGAACTAGAATTTTTCTTGAAATTTCTTTTTTTCATCTTAAAAAGATTATATATACTTATATATATTTTCAAATTATATTAAAACTTTGCATTATATACTACACTGCTTTTTTTTAATAAGAATTTTTTAATCTTTAACATGATCTTTAATCATTTTAAGAGCACAAAAGTCTCCACACATACTACACATCTGTTCATCTTCAACTTTTTGACTTTCATAATATTCACGTGCTGTATCAGGATCTATAGCAAGATTAAATTGTTTTTCCCAGTCAAATTCTTCACGTGCATGAGCCATGTCATTTTCATGTTTTATTGCTGATGGTAAACCTTTTGCTACATCTGATACTTGAGCTGCTATTTTTGATGCTATTACACCTTGTTTTACATGTTCTTTATTTGGAATACATAGATGTTCTGCTGGTGTAACATAACATAAAAAGTCTGCTCCACTAGCCCCCGCAATACTTGCTCCTATTGCTGCTGTTATATGATCATATCCTGGTGCAATATCAGTTACAAGTGGTCCAAGTACATAAAATGGTGCTCCATCACAGATTGTTTTTTGAATTTGCATATTTGCTTGAACTTGACGTATTGGTACATGTCCTGGTCCTTCTACCATAACTTGTACTCCAGCATCACGTGATCTTTTAACAAGACGACCAAGAGTTGTAAGTTCACGTATTTGTGCTATGTCTGTTGCATCATGAGTACATCCAGGTCGTAGTCCATCACCTAGTGATAGTGTTACATCATATTCACGACATATTTCAAGAAGATAATCATATTCTGAGTATAATGGATTTTCACACTCATTATGTACAATCCATGCAGCTGTAAGTGCACCTCCACGTGATACAATACCCATTAGGCGTTCTGAATCTTTAACAGCATTTACTGAATCTTGTGTTATTCCACAATGTACTGTTATAAAGTCAACTCCTTGTTTTGCTTGATTTATTATTGTATCAAATAAGATGTCAGGATCCATATCTACAATTGCTTTTTCATCTTTTGAAGTTCTAACTCCTGCTTCATATAATGGTACTGTTCCAAGTGGTATGTCTGTACGACTTCGTATTGCACGACGTATTTCATCAAGTTTTTCTCCTGTACTTAGATCCATCACAGCATCAGCACCATATTTTACTAGAATATCTAGTTTTTCAAGTTCATCATCTAAGCTTTCTTGTTCTGTTGATGATCCTATATTTGCATTTATTTTTGTCTTTAGGCTTTCTCCAATACCTGTAGGATGAGTATTTGCTGTAATATTTTTTGGTATTACTACTTTTCCACAAGCAATAAGTCTTCGTAGTTTTTCAACATCTACATTTTCATCTTCTGCTACTTGTATCATCTCAGGGGTTATATTTCCCATTTTTGCTTGTTCTAATTGTGTCACAATTTACTCTCCAAAAATTTAGTCAATTTATAAAATATATATAATCTTAAAATATTTTTTTTCTTAAAATAATTTCTATATCAAATATTATATTATAGTTCTAATTTATGTAAAATATAAAATATATATTTTCAAAAAAAGATTAAAAAAAAGGAAGATAAGAAGTTTTTAAAGTAGTTATTTATTTAAAGTAGTGGATTTGGTATATCTTCATCATTTTGTGGATATACATTTATACTTAGATCTTTTCCGGTTTTACGTAATCTATCATCAAGTAGTTTGTGTCCAGCTTCAGATGTTGCATACATTGATACTTTATCTCCATAATAGTAAGCTTTATTTTTTTGTGCATATTTACGTACATATTCTGATGCACATCCTGATACAATATCAGCATATTCAAATACATCTTTTATTTCATCTTCTGTTGCTGATGTTGTATGTGCTACAAGTATGTATATTGTTACATCATCTGGTAAATTCATTTCACGTATTTGTTTAATGAGTGGTGATGGTAGTATGGTTATGGCTATTTTTTTGTATCCTTTATCTAATGCCATTTTAAGACCTGCTATTGGATCAAGTGATGCAGTTTTAGGATCTAGAACATTTTCTATTCCTACATTTTCTATTACTTCTGGTATTGGTGTAGTACTAACTAGTGCTGATACTCGTCCTCCTACTCCTTGGATTATTTCAGGATCATCCATTAATAGTGTTCCTACTCCATCACATGCTCCTACTACTACATCTATATTTCCAAGTTCTTTGTTTGTTTTTAGTATTTCTGATATTCCTACAGATAGCATGTCATCTAGGCGTACTTTTCTTTGTGGTGTACACATTCCAAAGTCATCTATTCTATATTGAATGTTTTTCTTTATTGCTTCTGGTGTTATTTTTTCCATTTTATGATATTTATTAAATATTGGGCAGTAGTCTATTTCAGGTTGTTCTACTTTTGTTACTTTTCCATTTTCTATTGTTACTTTTGCTCTTCCTATTGCTTCAATTACGTGTTTATCTTTAATCATTTTTGCATCCTTTCTTTATTTTTTTTTATGTGTATTTATTATATTTTTTTTTAGTATTTTTAATTTTTAGTTTGTGAGTTATGAAACCATAAAATATAAATATGACTTTAAAGATATCTATTACTAAGTAGCCACGCCGGGGTGGCTCAGCTGGTTAGAGCGCACGGCTCATAGGGTATTAAGCAGAGCTCTGACTTTTTCCTGGGATACCGTGAGGTCGCGGGTTCGAATCCCGCCCCCGGCACTTATACTATTAAAAATAATAGTATGAGTAGTAAAATCTTTAATAAAATATAAAAATGTTATTTAACATTTACAATATTTTTTTCTTATTTTTATAAATACTAATTTTTTCTTAAATTTCAATATTATAATTCTATGATTTAATCATTTTTTTTATACATGATATATTAACAATTGTTATATTAGTTAAATGATATAAATAATTAATTAAGAAAATCCAAGAAAAAATAAAGGATGAATATATTATGGTAAATCTATATGATGAAATGATAACAAGACAAAAAGAAATATTTACAACCACACAACAAGAAAAACTTAAAAATACACCTGTATGTATAATAGGATGTGGAGGTCTTGGTGGTTCTGTAATTGAACAATTAATACGTGTTGGATTTGAAAATTTAACAATAGTCGATGAGGATGTATTTGATAAAACTAATATGAATCGTCAACTAAGATCAAATATTGACACAATAGATAAGCCAAAATCACAAATAACAAAAACTTACATAAAAAAAATAAATCCTAATGCTAATATTACCTCATATAATATGAAAGTAGATATGGATAATGTTTCAGATATTATAAGTAACTCTAAAATTGTAATTGATGCTGTTGATAATATATTTACACGTGTATTAATCTCACGTTTTTGTTATGATAATAAGCTTTTATTTATTCATGCTGCAATTGATGAAACCACAGGACAACTTACATCATTTAATCATAATACACCTACATATGAGGAACTTTTTAATCTTAAATCAAAAAATATGTCAATAAATGAAGCATGTGAATATTATAATAATATTAATTTTAGAAAACCTCAAGTTTTAGGTACAACTGCTGCTATTTTTGGATGTTTAGAGGTTAATGAGGTTATTAAACATGTTTTAAAATTAGATGATAGGATTTTAGCTCCTAATCTTTTACAATGGGATGTTTTTAGTCCTTTATCTTTAGATATTATTGAACTTTAATACATTTTTTACTATCTTTTTATGTTAGATTATAAAGTTTATTAGACTTCATGTTTTTATTAGAAATTTAATAGTTGTTTATAGTATTTTATTGTATTTTTTTTATATTTTTACTTTTTTGTGCTTATTTTTTTCTATTTTTTATTTCTTTTTTTATATAAATTTTTAAATATATTTTAATTACATATATAATAATATTATTTGAATTATGATAATATGAGTTTGAAACTTTTTTATGAGTTTAGTTTTAAATAGAGACTAGTTTCAAGGTTTTTTATCATTTTTTTATTTTAATAAAGTAATTATTCAAAATATTTAAATACTATTACTTTAAAAAATAAGCACAAGTAGGAAAAGGGCTTCCGACTATATGTATTTTTATTTAAGAAGAATAAAAAAAAATCATGAAAAAAACCCAAACTAGGAAAAAAAATATAAAAGAAAACCTTCAAAAAAAACACAAAAACAAAAGAATAATTTAACTTAGGTGAAAATTTTTATGTCAAAAAGAGATGACAAAATAGATGAAATTGTCAAAGCAATAGACGAATACGGTTCAAAATTTTTAAGATTCCAATTTGTAGATATACATGGAACACCAAAAAACTTATCAGTATCACTAAACCGACCAGATGATGTAGAACACATTATAGAAGATGGACTACTATTTGATGGATCATCCGTACCAGGATTTGTAGGAATCAACGATAGTGACCTCGCATTAAAACCGGATCTCAGCACATTTTCAACACTCCCATGGAGACCAGATGAAAAAGGAGCATGCAGATTCATATGTGATGTATATAATATAGATGGAACACCATTTGAAGGCGATCCAAGAGGAGTACTTAAAAAATCACTCAAAAAAGCAGAAGAAAGAGGATACCAATTCAACATGGGTCCTGAACCTGAATTCTTCTTAATTGAACAAGATGAAAAAGGAAACTACAAACCAGCAGACGATGCAGAATACTTCGATGTAGAGCCACTAGATCAAGGGCTAGATGTAAGAAAAGAAATAGTACTCGGACTTGAAAAACTAAACTTCAACATAGAAGTAAGCCACCACGAAGTAGCACCAGGACAACATGAAATAGACTTCAGATTTGATGATGCACTAAAAACAGCAGATGCAGTAGTAACATTCAAACAAGCAATCAAAGCAATGGTAGACAACCTTGGATATCAAGTAACATTTATGCCAAAACCATTCTTTGGAATAAATGGAAGTGGAATGCACTGTAACCAAAGTCTATTTAAAGATGGAAAAAACATATTCTACGACCCAGATACAGAAACACAACTCTCCCAAGAAGCAATGTACTTCATTGGAGGACTACTTGAACATGCAAAAGCATTATCAGCAATACTCTCACCAACAATTAACTCATACAAAAGACTTGTACCAGGATATGAAGCACCATGCTACATAGCATACGGATTAAGAAACAGAAGTACACTACTAAGAATACCAGCATCCCGTGGAATTGGAACAAGAATTGAATGCAGATCACCAGATCCATCATGTAACCCATACTTAGCATTTGCAGTACTACTTGAAGCAGGACTTGATGGAATGGATAATAAAATTGACCCAGGAGAACCAACAGAATTCAATGCATTTTCACTAACACAAGATGAACTAGCAGAACAAGGAATAGAAACACTACCAACCAGCCTCTGGGAAGCATACCACTCTCTAGAAAAAGACGAAGTAGTTAAAAATGCACTAGGAGATTATGTATACAACCAATTCTACAATATAAAAAGAGCAGAATGGGATGACTACAGAATACAAGTATTTGACTATGAACGTGAAAAATTCCTAAACATCTAAAAATTAGGGTATTTATATGAAAAATACCTAAAATTTAACCTCCCATACCTTTTTTTCATACTTTCAAAAATCTTCTAAAAAAATCCTAATTTAAACATCAAAAAAAATACATATAAAAGAAAAAAAATAGAAGCTAAAATTTAAAATAATTTTTTTAAAACTAATAAAAGAAGATTTAAAATAAAATATAGAATTCTCTTTTTTCACATGGAAAAAAACTAAGTCCTTTTAATATTTACAAAAATAAATAATCCAAAAAAAATCTTAAACTCCAAAAAAATGAAAAAAGAACTTAAAAAAAAACTAAAAAATATATGTAAAAACAACTTAAAAAAGGGGATGTGATTACTATTTCTATGAAACAAGAAACAGATATGAAAATGATGGAAATCTTACGTATACTCTATAATAAAAATGAAATACTAGGAGCTAAAGTCATATCAGAAGAACTAGAAAAACGTGGATATTCACTAGGAGAACGAGCAGTACGATATCATATGCACATACTTGATGAAAAAGAACTAACAGAAAAAGTAGGCTATAAAGGACGTAAGATAACTAAAAAAGGTATAGAAGAACTAAAAAAAGGACTAATATATGACCAAGTAGATTTCACATCCTCCCTTTTCCAGGAAAAAATGTATAATGTAACACTTGAACCTCGTACATCTAAAGGATCTGTTATTGTAAATCTTTCATCAATAAATGATCTTGAAAGTATAAAACCAATAATCAATGATGTATTTGATGTAGGACTAGCTGTAAGTGACAGATATAACATTATACAAAAAGATGATAAAAAATACATAGAAACTGTATGTGGAACAACAATAGATGGAGTATTTCAGAAAAAAGGAATAATATCAAAACCTATTTGTGGTGGACTTCTTCAAATTGAAGATAACATGCCAATAAACTTTATTGAACAAATATCTTATACAAAAACTTCAATAACACCACTTGAAGCATTTACAGGACAAGGATCAACATCAGTACTTGATGTAATAAGTAGTGGTACAGGTGTAATACCTGCAAACTTCCGTATGATACCAGCAGTTAAAAAACCTGAAGCTATACATATTCTAAATCAACTTGCAAAAATTGGAATATCTGGTGTTATAACAATGGGTGAAGTAGGAAAATCAGTACTTGGAATACCAGTAAATGATGGAATGATAGGAATTGCAATAATAGGTGGTGTAGCTCCACTTTGTGCTGCACAAGAGGAAGGATTTGATCTTAATGTTAAACTTGCTGATACTTCTGTTGAATATAGTAGTATGAAATCTGATAATCTCTACACACCAAAATTACCATTTAAAGCAGCACATTCAAAAGTAGATGAAGTAAGATTCTTAATGAACAAGATATATAATATAATCTCAGAAGTAACATATGATGTAAATAAAGAACAAGGAAATGTAATAACAAACATATCCTATCTAAAACGTGAATATCTTGATGATGCAATAGAAATAATGAATGAAGTATATAAGAAAAAACCAGAATACTGTGTGGGAAATAAGTACTCAGTAATTAATGCAAAAGATAATATGGTAGGAATTGCAACACTATGTAGTTTAACTGTTGATGGAATCCTTACAAATCATGGAGTAAGTTCAACACCAGAATATAGTGGTGTACTTGATATTTATGGAAATAATAAAAGATTCATTGATCTTATATCCTATGAAGGCTCATCAATAGATCCACATGAAATATTTATTAAAAAGAACATGCAAAACATTCAAGGATCACTAGATGATGATGGAAAAATACTAGCAAGTGTACATACAGTACCATATATAGCACGTGATATGACAATAGATATATTTGAATTACTTGAAGATTCAGGACTAGGAGCATTAAATGTTGGAAAACCAAATGAATATACATATAATGCACGTGTTGAAAAATATAACTTTGGATATGTACTTTCAGGTGGACTTAATCCAATAGCAGCAGTTCATGAAAAAGGCATACCTGTTGATGTAAAATCACTTGAAACAATAATGGACTACAACCTATTTGAAGAATTATGAGAAATTACCATAGTTATTATAAAACAAATAATAATAATGTATGTTATTTATCAAAATAACTTTAATAAATCTTAATTTTCTTAGATTTTTTTAAATTATTTGTTATTTCATAAATCAAGAGGTATAACAGACGTTATTTAAATAAATATTTATATTACATTAAAGAAAGATAATGAATAATATAATATTAGTGTTTGGTTTTTATAATGTGTGGTGTAAAAAGAAATGGTTAATTTTAACAAACAGCTATGTAATGGAATAGATAAATGTGAATCAAATGGTGTATGTATAGTGGTATGTGCACTAGATGCAATAGAAAATATAAATAATTACCCAAAGATAAATGAAGATGCATGCACAGAATGTGAATTATGCGTAAGAAACTGTCCAAATAGAGCATTTTCATTATAAAAACTCTAACCTTCCTTTTTTTATATTAATATAACAAACTTCTTTTTTTTTAATAAATAACAAAATTAAATAATCATTTTAAATAAATATAATAACAACAAAGTGATTAAAAAAACATTTTATTATCTTATTATTTTTTCATACAAAATGAAGTAGTAAGAAAAAAAATTAAAAGAATTTTATAGGAAATAAATACTATGATTTATGATGATGCATTAAATGACATAATAGAAAACGTAACAAAAACAACAAAAAATGTTAAAGATGAAGAAGTTACTCAAATGACAAAAATGCTAGAAGATGTAGAGAATATTTTTGTTATGGGACTTGGACGTTCAGGACTTGTTGCACGAGCATTTGCAATGCGTTTAATGCATCTAGGATTAAGTGTATATGTAGTAGGTGAAACCACAACTCCTGCAATATGTGAAAATGATTGTTTACTTGCAATATCAGGATCTGGAGAAACAAGTCACATAATAAGCACAACAGAAATAGCAAAAGGTATAGGATCAAAAATAATAGCAATTACATCATATCCTGAAAGTACATTAGGAAAACTATCAGATATCATAATACAACTTCAAGGAAGAACAAAAATAGATGCAGAAAACGATTATACCTCACGTCAAATTAGTGGAATGCACCAAACACTCTCCCCTATGGGAACAATTTTTGAAATAAGTGCACTAATATTCCTAGATTCAATAATAGCACAAATGATGGATGATCTTGGACAAACAGAAAAAGATCTTAAAGCTCGTCACACTGTACTTGAATAAAAAAAAATAGAAAAAAAAGAAAAAATACTTAACCACCCATTTTTACACTTTTTTTTATATGGATGAATTAACTACTATAACAACTTCATCTGTATTTGTAATATAGCGAAGTTCAATAATATCACTTAGTATACTTTTAATATTAATTTCAATTACCTGATTTAGAATTTCACCTTCAAGTTGTAAGGTTATAATAACATTATCATCTTCTATGTCAATAAATAGAATTTTACCAGGTATAAATATTCGATTATATGAAATTTGAAGATGAGCATTTTCCTTGAAGTTTTCTTTAATATAATCAATTAACTCATCTTCATATAAAATTACTTCATTAACCACTTAATAATACAACTCCCCTCTTTTTTTTCATTGTTTTATCCATAGTTGTGCTTTTCCACGTACTGTTTCATCACCCGTATAGAGGGCATATTTTCCAATATGATATTCTCCATTTATCTGTGGATTTTGTATTACTTCTTTTTTTGTGAATCCTTCAAGTATTTCACCAACATCTCCATTTACAACTATTATTCCACGTTTCATTTGTCCTGCAGGCCATTTGCTAATATTTCCATTTATTTGGATATATCCTCCAGTCATGTGTATTGCTGGTAGCATGTCACAGTTTCCATTTACTATAATTTCACCACCTGACATACATTCACCAAGTTGTCGTCCTGCATTACCATTAATTAGTATGCATCCTCCATTCATTCCACGCCATTCTCCCATGTAGGATGCTCCACAGAATTCTTTTACATCTCCATTAACTATTATGTTTCCACCTTGCATTTCACGTCCAACATAGCTTTCAGCATTACCATTAACTATGATTTCACCACCCTGCATTTGAGCACCAAGATGCATATCAACATTACCATTTGCTATGATTTGTCCTTTAGTCATACGAAGACCAATATATTTTACACGATCTAAATTTCCATTAATAATAATAACACATTCATCACCACTACTTGCTTCACCTGTAGTTGTTATATTAAAGTAGTCTGATAAGTTTTCTCGTCTATTTCCATGATAAATTAATGTGTTTTCTATTTCATCATCTGTTTTATCATATAATAGTTCTGGGAGTATATTGTCAAATTCAAGGGGAATTTTTGTATGTTGTTTCATAAATAAGTTTATTGTACGCATAATATAATCAAATCCTTTTTTTTCACTTTTATTTTTTTTTTCATGGTTTTATATCTACACGTTTTTCAGGTTTTGTGTAATGTTCTGGTACTCCATAGTTTTCATACTTAATTGTGTAGAATCTGTTAAATTCAGGCTTAATAGTTTCAACTAGTTTTTCTTCTTTTTCTTCAAGTCCACATACATTAGTCCATATATGACGACTTGGTGTTGTTTTTATAATTTTTCCATCTTTAACTAGTATTTGTCCATCTTTAATAGTATAAAGTGCATTAAGAAGCTTATCTTCAATAACTTTGGAGTTATTTTTAGAAGTTGGATCAAAATCATCCACATTAATATCATATACTGATACATCAGCTTTTGCACCTACACCAAGATGTCCTCTATCTTCAAGTCCTAGTATTTTTGCAGGTGTTGAACGTGTAATTTGTGCTATTTCATACCATGAATATTCTCTATCATAGGATGGTAGTGATGTTCTATTTGATGCCCATGGATGTACTTCATTATCTAGCATATCATTTAGTTTTTCATTACTCATAATCCATGATATTATCTTAGGATATCTGATAAATGGTCCTCCATTTGGTGAATCTGTTGTTAATACCATTTTTTCAAGATCTTTAACACCAAGTAGGAATTCTAATCCTATTGCCCATTGAAATGCACTTACTGGTGCTTTAGCTGAGTATATTGATGGAAGTAGTCCTGCTGCTGTTTCAACTTCAATATCTTTATTTGCCCATTTAAGTCCTGAAATCTTATATAGATCATACTGTGTTGGTGCATCTGCAGTCATTGTAGTTGTTTCATCAAATGTGATTTGTCCAATATCAAATGTAATATGATCATTATGATTTATATAATCAATAAGTTCATCTGCTGCTGATGTTACATCACGCCAGGTTGTTCCTGCATAGGAGTGAAACTGGATGTGTGTTGAATGAAGTATTTGATCACGTTTTACGTTTTTGTTTTTCTTAATATCTTTAACACATTCATATGTTTCTAGTGTTGTTTCATAATTACCAGGATGTCCTAGATCATTTGTATGTACATGTACAGAATGTGGTAATGCAAGATTTTCATTTACCTGTGTTAATGCTCGTATTACTTCACGTCCTGTTACATTCCAGTGTTCTTCTGGATCATCTAGTCCATGTACATTTTTTCCCCATCCCCATGCTTCACTTCCACATGGATTTACTATTTTAATTCCATATCCACGAGCTAGTTTTAGCCATTTTGATATGAATATAGATAGATCTTCCAGATTATTTTCTTTTACATATTTTAGCATAAACCAGTTATTTCCAAAAAGTGTAAGTGTTGGAATATCAAGGTTAGGAATTTCATTTATTTCCTCATGTGCATGTTTTGCTTCAAGTGGTGGTACTGCTGCTTCAGTTACTGTTGTATATCCCATCTTTGTATATCTGTATCCTATGGTTGGACATGTAGGTAGTGAAAATCCTGCTTCAAAGCCATGTATTTTACTTGTTGCTGGTTTTATTCCACGACGTATATCTTCAGGTCTGTATAATCTTCCTGTTGAAAGTTTAGGTCCTGCAATGTGTGAGTGAAGATCTACACCTCCTGGCATTAGAAGTTTTCCATTTACATTGATTCTTTTTGCATCTGTTGATACACTTTCAACTATTTTATCATCACATATGTAAATATCCTTTTTTTCTCCATTTATATGGTTTTTTGGATCGTATACTATCCCATTTTCTAGTATGTATTCCATAGCTTAGTTTTCCTCCTTTTTGTTTCTTATTTGTTGTAGTTTTTCATAGATATGTGATAGTATCCATCTATCTGAATGACAGTTTTCTGGTTTTTCTATTACTTTTTTCATGTATATTGGTATTGAATCCATACGGTATGCTGTTCCTTCAGTTTCAACTCCTACTCTGGTACTTGGTAGTACTACATCTGAAAGTTCTGTGAAAGGTCCCCAGTGTGTATCTATTTGTACTACTGGTATGTCTACTAAGTGTTTTATTGTATGTCCTGGAAATTGTATTACAGGATCTGCTGCTGTTGCCATGAAAAAGTCTGCTTCACGTCTATTTAATAGGTCAATTGTTGTGGTTTCACCTATCATGTATCGTGGATATCCACGTGCAAAGTCTACTCCATATGGATATCCTGTTTCACTTGTCATTGCCATGTTAAATCCATTTACATTGAAAAATCCACGCATTGGTAGCATTGACCATTTAGAGTAGGCATTTAAGTCTTCTACTACTTGTATTAGTATGTCTATATTTCTTTGTTTAGTTTCATTTTGTGTAAGTCCAAGTCCAAAGAATAATGCTCCATTTTCAGCATTTTTCATAGTTTCAGCAAGTTCATATATTTTTTCACGTTTTATTCCTGCTACTTTTTTGGCTTTTATTTTTTTTCCTTGTATTGCAACTTTAAGTGCATTAAAGAATGCATAATCCTGGTTTATGTCATATTGTATTACTTGATCTGATACTTTTGCTGTATTTGTATATTTAGGATCAATTGTTATAATTGTCCGATCCTCACGTCCATTTTTTCGGAAGTATCCTTGTGGAAATGTTGTGTATCGTGACATGTGTCTTGGATGATCATCCATTGGATTTGTTCCAACATATAATATTACATCTGATCTGTTTTTTACTTCTCCTAATGTCATTACAGGATGTCCTATGTTTTGGAATGCTTGTATTGTTGAGCCGTGACATATTGTTGATTGGTTATCTATTACTGATCCTGTCATTTCTGCGATTTTTATTCCTTCTTTTATTGCTTCAACTGATGTTTCACCCCAACCATAGAGTACTGGTCTTATACTTTCATTTAGTAGATGGGCTACTTTTTCTAGTGCTTCATCCCATGTGCATTCTGTTAGTATTCCATCTTCGTTTCGTATCATTGGATTTAGTAGTCTTTGGTCTTGGTCGTTTATTATTTTACTTGCACCAAGTCTGCATGCATGTCGTACTCCTACTATTTTTTCATCTTTTAGTAGGTATGTTATGTCATCACAATTATTTCCACAGTATGAACATGAACAGTTTTTAACTTCTTTATCATAATCTGTTATTGGTTGTTGTGTCATACTCATTTTATTCCCCTATTTTTTTATATACTGGTTTTTCACCAAGTGATTGTGTATTATCATGGTTGTATTTGTTATATGTTTGACTTATCAAATCAGTAGTTAGTAGTACTGGTTTTTCAGATTTTTTTATTGTTGCTTTTATTCCCTTATATGTTGGTATATTACAGCAGTATGTCTCAGGATTTACTACTATGTTAGCCCATGGTCCACGAGGTATGAATATCATGTTTTCATGTGGTGCATCGTGTGATTTTTTAACGTATAATGTTACTTCTCCCCACTTTGTTTTTACATCTATTTTGTCTTTACTTTTAAGATGTAGTTTTTCCATATCTCTTGGATCCATGAATGCTACTGCTGTTGATTGTCTGTATTCATCTTTTAGTGTTGATCCTTTTTTTTCATAGAAAGCTTGGATAATACTTGTTCCTGTATTTATTATTACATCAAGTTTGCACATTTTATTTGTCTCCATGGTATATTGCTTTTGTTGGACATGTAGTGTTACATATTAGGCATTCATTACATTTTTCTGGGTGAAATAGTTTTATTATTCCATTTTCAACTAGCATTATTACATCTGTAGTGTCAGGTCCATTTCCTCCTGTTATTTCAGGACATATTTGCTGGTTTATTGGACATACTATTACACAAGCTCCGCATCCTAGACAATGGTCTTGATTAATTTTTAACATTATAAAAGTATACTCCTATTTAAATTCATTTTTATCATTCATTATTGCCTTTTTTTTGTAAGATTATATTTATTAAAAATAAAAGGTAATATCATGTTTTTTTTTATTATTATAAAGGTGGTGATGTTCAAATTTTGTTGTATTAATATATTTTCTTTAAAAAAAAATCCCATTTTACATATTAATAGCTATTGTATATTATTTATGTATTTTTTAATTTATAAGAATTTATCAAACATTTTTTTTGATATATTTATGAGTTATTTATTTTTTAAAATTTAGTATGAAAATCTTATAAAATTTCTAATAATTTAATTTTTAAACTTTAAAATCAAGTATTTTTGTTATAAAATAAACTATCTAATTATAATAATAACTAATAATAAAGTATAATAATATATAAGCCTTTAAAAAAACTTATAGGTTGGTATGATAAATATGGGAAAAGTTAATAAATCAGAAATTGATGAAATACTTAAAAATTATGATAAAAAAGACATAACAATTGCAACATTAGGAAGTCACACAGCACTCCACATTCTACGTGGAGCAAAACAAGAAGGATTTAAAACAGCAGTAGTATGTGAAGAAGGAAAAGATGTACCATACAAAAGATTTGGAGTAGCAGATGAATTCATATACGTAGATGAATACAAAGACATAGTACGTGAAGATATCCAAGAACAACTTCGTGCAATGAATGCAATAGTAGTACCACACGGATCATTTGTAGCATATGCAGGATTAAGTAATGTGGAAGATAAATTTGTAGTACCAATGTTTGGAAACCGTGACATACTCCGTTGGGAAGCAGAACGTGACCTTGAACGTGACATGATCATGAATGCAGGAATTCGTATGCCAAGAAAATATGATGGACCTGAAGACATTGATAAAACTGTAATGGTAAAATTCCCAGGAGCACGTGGAGGACAAGGATACTTTATATGTTCAAGCTTTGAAGAATTCCAAGAAAAAATTGAAGAAATGAAATCACGTGACTGGATAACAGATGATGATGTAGCAGATGCACACATTGAAGAATATGTTGTAGGAACAAACTTCTGTATACACTACTTCTACTCAGTATTAAATGATGAAGTAGAAGTACTAGGAATGGATAGTCGTTATGAAACAAACATTGATGGAATTGTAAGAATACCAGCAGCAGATCAACTTGAAGCTAACATCAGCCCATCATATGTTGTAAGTGGAAACCATCCTGTAGTAATACGTGAATCACTACTTCCACAAGTATTTAAAAACGGAGATAACCTAGTTGCTAGTGCAAAAGAACTTGTAAAACCAGGAATGAATGGACCATTCTGTCTACAATGTCTTGTAAATGATGATCGTGAAATTGTAATATTTGAAATGAGTGCAAGAATTGATGGTGGAACAAATAGCTTCATGAACGGTTCTCCATATTCATACATACAATTTGGAGAAGAAATGAGTATGGGACGTAGAATTTCTCGTGAAATTAAAAATGCAATTGCAGAAGATAAACTAGAAGATATCATAACATAGATAATATGATTCTAAGTAATCATTAAATTTTCACCACCTCTGATATTTTTTTTTATCTTTGTAGAAAATCTTTTTTTACAAAATTTTTTCATTGTAAAGTAAATATTGGAGCTTTGTAGAAATCCCTATTTTTTTCATAGATTATTTGATTTTATGACCGTGTAAAAAAAATTTCAGGGTTTCAAAAAATTTTATAATTTTTAATCTAAATATTTTATTCGTTTAAAAAAGTTTAATTTTATAAAATAAGAATGTAGAATCAATATAATAAAAGGAGTATATATTTTAAAATGTTTAAATGAAAAAATACATACTCTTAGGAGTATATTGATATCATATCTTATAATATTTATGATTTTGAAAAATGGAAAAAAATAAATTTAGAATTTAAATCTTAAAATAATCATTAAAATCATGCTAATAAAACTAATTTTAATTTTGATAATCGTTTCTATTATTTTTGAGAATAAAAGATGTTTGTCCACATTATAGTTCAAAAAAAATAATTAAATATGAGTATAAAACAATAAAATTAATAATATTAAACTAAAGAAAAGTAAACATTAAAATAAGGAAATATAAATGTGAAAAACTTAATAAATAATTTATTACAGACTTATCATACTTTGTTTTACCAATAAATATAAAAAAAAGCCAATAATTGATAAAATAATATTATTATTTTCTATTTTTGGTTATAGTATCTATAAAATATAGGATTATTTAAAACAACAATCAAATATGGGAATTTCACATCAAAGTATTGAAAACGTGATTAAAAACTATAAAATGAAAATAAAGAAGAAAATTTGAGTTATTAAGGATATTAATTATTTGATAATCTTTGGATAAAAATTAATGGAAATTTAGAAGTATCTTTTAGCTTTATTTGATGTTAAAAAGAATACTTTAATTTCGATGAATGTACTCGAGGACAAGTCAGAAAAGACAATAAAGAAGTTTTTAATAAAATCAACACGTAACTTAAAATCTAATTTCAATAACAACAGATTTAAAATCAAGTTACAGATTACTAATAATATAATTGGGATTTAAACACCAATTATTCAAAATTAACACAAAAAATAATCTTATTTCAAAAATATTAACCAAATTAGTACAGCCTTACTTTAAAAACTTAATATATGCACTATAAAATTAGAATATAGAACTAACAACAAATAAAATCTAAAATAAGTTCTAAAAATTATTCCTAAAGTTAATAAAAAAAAGAATAAAATTAGAATATTTTAACGATAAAAATAAAGTTTATTGAAAAACTCTAAATTTTTTGACAAAGCTCAATTTTAAAATAGAAAGACTTAAAATAATTAAAAAACAAATTATATATTGTAGGATTATTTTTTGTGTTCATAACAAAAATTTATCCAATATTTTTAAATAAATAATTTATTCTATTTTTTTTTAAATTTAAAACTTGTATTTAACAATAATTTTTTATTTTAATAAATATAAACTATAATTTAATAATTTAAAAATAAATTAACAAATTTTAGACAATAATATAAACAATATAATTATAATTTATTTATTAATAATTTTATGAAAAAATAGGATTTCAACAAAGTCTTAATTATAAAAAGTTATAATAAGGAGTAAATAAATGAAAATAACTAAATATAATTGTTTTTTATTAATAATTATGATAATTATAATTTTATCTTCTATTACAGTAATATCAGCAAATGATACTAATAGTACAAGAAATTTAAATTATAATATTTCAAGTAATGACTCATATATGATGGAAAACAATACATCTATAAATTTTAAACAAAAAATAGATAATAATATAATTAAAGAAAATACCAATAATAATCTATAAAAATGGTGGAGTTGGATTGTATATTCATAATGTATATTATTCATTACCTAACCAAACAATTATAGTCAATACAAGTAATTATAATAAATTTATTAAGACAAGTAATTCTGCAGACATTAATGAAACATACTATAATTCAACAAGTGGTGGAGTAATACATCGTGATCAAAATCAACTTTGTTTCATAAATGAACATGTTGATGAAATATGGATAGTATCAGATACGTATAATAAAAAATGGTTAAGCATGAAAGAAAAAATAGATATTATTACTAAACTAGGAGATTCTACTGGAATTTTAACTGGACTTATTCAAAGTAGATGGAATTTTAATATTTTAAGTAATCCACTTTTTACAGTTCCTTCTTTTGTATTATTATCGTATTCATCATTTGTATTCATTCATACAACTGATTTATGGATTCGTGATAATTATATAAATTCTTCACAATGGGGCAAATACCATACTCATAAGAATCATTTTGATAGCTATGATTATGTTGAAATTTTTAACACTTCTGATCCTTCACGAGTAGATATTGTTGAAATACCATATACTATTCATGGTTATGATAGAAATAATGCTATATATATTCCTTATGAAGGTGAACCAAGAAATTTAACTGTTTCTGAAACTTATACATATTTTCAAAATGAGACTGTATAAAGGTGGTATTGTTGTATAAAAATAAATTATTAGAAAAAATACCTAAATCATCAAAGTTAGCAATATTATTAATATTTTTACTAATACTTTGGATTATTTTGATAAAAGATTCTATATGGATAGCTCCACTTATGATATATTCAATTTTAGAATGTTTTATTAACTCTGATGAATTAAGTGATAAAATGATTACTGCAAAAGGAAAAGATATATATTTTTTTGGATTTAGTTATAATATTTTAATACCAATAATTACTGTATTTGCTGTTTGTACAGGTATTGTTAATATTAAGGATAATAATTTAAATAATTATATTTTGGTTTTATATGTGATTATTTATATTTATGAATTTATTTTATTTACTTTATGTTTAAATCCTCGAAAAATGATAAATTTCATAAGAAATAAAGGTTATAGAATAAGTAAAATAGAAGATTATAAAAAATTATTAAATTTATTAATTATCATTGGATGTGTTCCACCAATTATATTAATATTAATAGTATAGTATATTTCTCTAAGTTCATACTTTATTATTTGTATAACTTAAAGTGGTTAGTTAAACAATTAAATATTCTATTTATGATGAATTCATAGTTTTTAGAGAAACACTATAATATTAATTTTAGTGGAAAATTTCTTCTCTTCTTTTTTTTTAATTTTGTATAAATTAGTACGTATCTTATAAGATAATCCTTAAAGATATGTATATTTTAGATAAAAATGAACTTTTAAAGTATTATTATATTAGAAAATCATTTATTTTTTATAAAATACCCTCCAAAATGCTTAAAATTAATTTTATTCTAAAAACCTTTTTTATAGATGAATATATAATGTAATATTTGAGAAAGTCATAAAATATTTGAAGATGACTTTTATAAATCAAATAAGTAAAAAAATATTCAAAATTATTACATGAAATGGTATGATTAACAATGAATAAAAGTAAATTGCTTTCTTTTATTATAGTTTCATTCTTTTTATTATCAGTAATAACCACAGTAAACGCAGCACAAAATGATACACAAACAACCGATCAAATAACAGATAATACACAAAATACAAATACCAACATAGAAGAAAATACAAATGCTAAGGTAAATCAAAAAAGTAGTAAAAATATAGAAATACAAAAAAGTAGTGACTCTATAAAAACTGGAAATCAAAATATAAAAGTAGCAACAAAAAAACAAACAAAAAAAGATACAACATTAGATGTTAACAACTACCAACAACTCACAGATGTGATAGAAAACATAAACCAACAAACAACAACAGAAACACATACAATAAACCTACATGATGGTGATTATACAATTATCAATCCAATAACAATAACAAACACAACACCACAAAACATAATAATCAATGGAAATAACCAGAAAATCGATGGAACAAACACAAAACAATTTTTAACAATAACACCAACAATAACACTTACAATAAACAACCTAGTAATAGTTAATACAAATGCCCAAAATGCATCAGCAATAAAAAATAATGGAAATCTAACACTAAATAATACCATAATCCAAAATAACACAGCAACAGATACATCAATCATAATGTCAACAAATGCAAAACTTACAATCATAAACTCAGATTTATCAAATAACAAAGCAACAAACATGGGTGGTGTAACATATAATAATAACACAACAATAAACATAACAAACTCCACACTAAATAACAACACAGCATTAAATGGGGAGTAAACTATATCTACGAAAGTAATATGACAATATACAACTCTACATTTAACAATAATTTTGCAACAAATGCAAGTGTAAATTATAATATACAATACAGTAACCTAACAGTAAATAAATCACAATTTAATCACAACCAAGCAGAATTAGATGGTGGAGTAAATTTCAATGCTAACAATTCAGATATACATCTGTTAAATTCAAACTTCACATATAACAATGCAACATATGGTGGAGCAGTACACAACAATAATACAGGAACTATAACACTAAAAAACTCAACATTCATGAACAACGGAGCAATGTATGGTGGAGTAATCTGTAATTACGGAGATGGAGATATAATAATTGAAAATTCTTCATTTTTAAATTCAAATGGAATGTATGGTGGAGTAAATTTTAATGATAAAGGAAATATCTACTTTAGAAATATATACTCAGCAAATAACACAGGAACATATGGTGGAGAAAATTATAATCATGATGGATTTATAAGTATTGAAAATTCAATATTCCAAAATAATACAGGACGAAGAATAGGAGGAGTAAACTATAACTTTGAAAATGGTATAATGATAATTAAAAATTCCACATTTAAAAATACACAATTAATACCATCTGAAGGATCAATAGGAGGTATTGATGTATGTGGTGGAGTAAATTATAATTATATTGGAGCTGTTATGAATATAACAAATTCATCATTTATAAATAACACATCAAACTCATCAGGTGGAGTATTATATAATATGGGTGATATGAATATTAATAATTCCATATTTACAAATAATAAAGCTATACAAAATGGATCAGCAATATATAACATAGCAACATTAAACATAACAAACTCAAATTTCACAAATAACTTCGGTGTACATAATGAATCAATATATACAACAGTAAATATAGCATTAACAAATAATACAATAGTAAATGAAATACCAACAGTAATAGATCAAAACACACCATTAAACTCACCAATACTAGAAGTTTCACTAAATACACCAGTAACATATACAATTGAAAATAATACAACTACAATATCAAAAAATGCATCAAATATCATAACAACAACACATACATTTACAACAAATCAAACTATAACAATACCAATAAACTATCCATCATACAGTGCAAATAACACAAACATATCATTAATCGTAATACCAGCAAGACTTAATCAAACAATCAATGCAACAATAAATACACAACAAACAACATTAAATAACCTAACAATAACAGCAATACTCAAAGATCAAAATGGTAATAATATAACACAACAACAACGAGTAACAATAAAAATAAATGGAGTAACACAACAACAACTAACAATAAATAATGGACAACTTAAAACAGTAGTAGATACATCAAACTTCACATCAAAAAACTACACAGTAACCATAATAGTCAGTGATACAACACGATATAATAAAGTAGAATACACACAAAACCTTGAAATAATCAATCGTAATGCAACAATAAACTTTATAACAAACACACCAGAAGTACTAGGACAACTAGTAATTAATGTAACATTAAAAGACATAAACACATCAACAACAGAAATTAACAATGGATTCATAATTTACAAAATCAATGGACGTACACTACGTAATGCAGATGGAAGTGAAATAAGAACTATTGTAACAAATAGCACATCACAACTTATCTTTAACATACCAGAAACAATTGGAAAAGGAACATATAACATTACAGCTAAATACATAAGCTCATATTACAACCGTGTTGAAAATATAACATTTAACCTAACAATAACACCAAAAACTATAGTTAACTCAACACTTACATCAATAACAACAACACAAAAACAAAATACAACACTAAATCTAACAATCAAAGATGAATATGGTAATGTAATTACAGGTAGAATATATTCTGTTGTGAAAATTAATAGTGTAACATATAATAGAACATATATAGAAGATGGAAAACTTAACGTTGTATTAAACACAGAATCTTTCATAAATCCAAAATATAATATAACAATAAAAACAGGACCAAGTCCATTATATACTCAAGCTGAATTTAACATGACACTAAATATAGTAAAATCAGATACAACACAAACTAATAAAACAAAAAACATAAAAACAACAAACATCACAACATATAATAATCAACAAGTAAAATGAAAAACAACAATAAAAAAAAATAATATTCTTATAAGGAGGAATTAATAATGCAAAAATGGAAATGTACATTATGTGGATGGATATATGACCCAGAACGTGAAAATGGAGTAGATTTTGAAGATTTACCAGCAGACTGGAAATGTCCCCTATGTGGTGCAGGAAAAGAAGCCTTTGAACCTGTAGAATAAATTAATCCACTAAAAACACATAAATCTATGTAAAAATAAGAAAATTTCAAAGTTTTTTTATTTCTACAATCTTTTTTTTTATTCTTTTTTAAAAATATAACCTCATAACATTTACACTTGCAATACACGTTTTAAAACTATTTTTCTTAAATTATAATTATCTTAATTAACTTAAATGAAAATACTATTATTTATAAAAAAAATATTATCTTGATTAGTTATGAAAATTAAAGCTAAAATAAGTCTCAGTGTAGATGATAATACATATGATTATAAACTCTTTGAAACACTTGATGCTATAAATAAACTGCATTCGCAACGAAAAGCAGCAAAACATGTAGGAGTTTCACACTCAGTACTTAATAGACGTATACTAAAAGCTGAAAAACAACTTGATGAAAAACTAGTTGATGTAACACCACGTGGATCATATCTTACAGAATTTGCTCGAGATATTCTTGATGAATATGAAACTTATATGCTTCGTCTTAATAATCATGATTCTATGATAAAAGTAGCAGGTGGTCCTATAAGTTGTGAATTTCTTCGTGAACTTGCAATAGGATATAATTTGGCTAATATAAGTTTTATTGAAACTGATCCTGATACTGCATATGATTTGGCTAATATGGGTATGATTGATATTCTTGGATTTGATGATCCAGTATTAGCATATATTCATAATCTTGAACCAATACCACTTGGACGTGATTATCTTAAAATGTTAATACATCCTGGTGAGGTTTTTAATTCTATTTATGATCTTGAGGGTTTATCATTTATTGAGGTTGAAAATTCTGCACAAAGACTTGTTTGGAATAGTCTTGTAGATTATAATGTTAATTTTGATATTGTATCAACTGTAAGTTCTTTTCATGAGGCAATACGGATGGTTGAAAATGATCCAAACTTATATACATTCATAAATAATAGTATGTCATATACATCAGAAAATACATCTAATGTATTAGAGGATAATACTAGTCATATAATCAGTGCTTTAAATGTTAAAAATGATAGTTTAGTTGAAAGTTTTCTTAATTTTGCATCACATAATGCACAAAAGATAACTGTAAGTTATGGATTTAAACATTTACTTGATGAATGAAAAAAAAAGTTAAATTAAAAAAAAGAGGGTGGTGAATTTTTTTAATAAAAGAATTTTATATTATTTATTCTTCTAATCTAAATCTTTTTACAACAAAGTCCTTATCAAGTGATAGTACAAATGATGCTGCTCTTGGTCCTTGTTTTTTACCTATGATTGTTTTATAGATTGCTTGGAATGCTTTTTGTGGTTTCATACCTAGTGCTTCAAGTATTTCATACATACGATCATGGAATTCTACATCACTATTAAATGTTTCATTTTCAAGAACATCTGCAAGTTGAGATAGGAACTCTTTTTGTTCATCTGTAATTTCAATACGTGGCATTTTCTTCATTACTTGGAATTTTACAAATTTAGGAGCATATGTTTCAAGCCAGTTGTTTACATATTCAAGACGTTGGAGATAATCTGCACGATCTATGTCATTTAGTTTACTAAATTCTACATCTTCTAGACGTGATTGTAGTTGATGATTTTTCTTAAGTATTTCATAGATTTTTTCAGCATCTCCATTTGCTATTTGGTATGCAACAGTTAAGAATCTGTATGATGCTTGGAATGGCATTACAGGTGATTTTTCTTTAATTTGTGATACTTCATATATTTTAGTTAATTTTTCTTTTTCTTTTGGGTTACTTGCTTCTTCTTCATCATATGCTATTCTTTCGGTACGATCATATTGATCCATAAGATCTAAGAATCCCATTTTTGGACTGAAATCTTTTGGTTTTAATGGTTTGTTTCTGAATATGAAGTAGTTTAGTGTTTCTGGTTTTCCTATTTTTAGCCATGCTTCAGGTGAGAAGAATACTCCTTTTGATTTACTCATTGCATCTCCATCAAGTGTGATCCATTCATATGGAACTGGGAATGGTGCTGGGTAATCAAAGATTTCTTCAGATATTATTTTACTTACGTCATATGATCCTCCACTTGCTGCGTGGTCTTTTCCAAATGGTTCACATACTATTCCTAGTATTTTCCATCTTGCTGCCCATTCAACACGCCATGTGAGTTTTCCTTTTCCTGTAGTGTAGTCTTCTTCACCTTCATGTCCGCATTCACATTTGTATTTTACCATTGTTCCATCATAATCATATGCTTCTGTTGTATTTACACGTCCACATTCTTCACATATTGGGTTGTATGGTAGCCATGTTTCTTTTAATGGGTGTTCTCTGTATTGGTTGAAGATTTCACGTATACGATCAGCGTTTTCTAATGCTATTTTTGTAGCTTCTGTGTATTCTCCACCTTTATACATCTTTGCTCCACTTTCAATTATTAGATCTTCTATATCAAATTCACCTAGTGCTTCTGTGAATGGTTTTTGGAAGTGTTCTACAAAGTTGTCACAACATCCTTCAGGACAAGGTATTTCATAGTATGGTTGTCCTAAGTATTTTTCATATGATTCTGGTAGTGGGAATGGTACTTTTCTTAGTGGATCATAGTCATCTGCTATCCATAGTGTTTTTGCTTTTGCTCCGAGTTTTCTTAGTTCTTTACTTACAGCATTTGCTATGAATACATCACAACTGTTTCCTATGTGGATTGATCCTGATATGGATGTTCCACTTCCTACTGTATATTCATCTTTATCTTCTTGGTATAGTTCCTCAGCTATTCTTTCTGTCCAATGTTTTGTCATTTATATCACAAAAATTTCCTTTATTTTTGATTTAATTTAATTAGTGTTAAAATTATATGTAAACCTATGTAAACCCATTAATTAACATGAAAAACTTTTCATACATACATTTTTTTTGTTATTTTTTTTTAAATTCATTAAAAAAAATTCCATTAAATCTCCTTTTTATATTACTCTTTTTTTTAGTTTAAAAAAATCAGATCTAAAAAAATTTTAATAATATATAATTTATGGAATGTTAATTTGGGAAAATGAAAGGAATACTTTTTTTCATATTTTTTTTATACTATTTTAAATATTTGTAACTTATACTATTAACTACTTTTTATTAAAAAAATAATATAGATTAATTATTTAAGAACAATGAAATATAAATTATAAACTATAAAGAACATGAAAAAATATTAAATTTATTTTTTATAGTAATATAAAAAAGGAAATTAAAAATTATCTTATATTGAGAGGAGAAAAGTAGTATGTATGTAATTATTGTAGGTGCAGGACGTGTAGGACAAAATCTTGCAAACTCACTAATAAGACAAGGAATAACAGTAACACTAATTGAGGATAATGAAGTTAAATCATCCGAAGTTGCAAATGAAATAAATGCAATGGTAATAAAAGGTGATGCAACTAATATTAAAATACTTGAAGAAGCAGATATTAGTGAAGCAGATGTATTTGTAGCAGCAACAGGACATGATGAGGTAAATCTTTTAACATCAGTACTGGCACAAAAATATGAAAATATTAAAAAAATAATAGCACGTGTAAATGAACTTGAACATGTAGAAGCATTTAATCGTGTGGGAATAAAAATTACAGTAAGTCCTGAATCAACTGTAGCAACATATCTTGAACGTATTATTACAAGACCTAAAATTGCTGATCTTATCGTACTTGGACGTGGTACAACAGAATTACTAGATATTAAAATTGAAAATAAGAAATTATTTGGAAAACGAGTACTTGATTATAGTCCTACTGAAAACTATATGGTATGTGCAGTTTATGAAGATAATGAGTTAATAATTCCACAAGAAGATACATTATTTTATAAAGATCAGAGAATTTCAGTACTTACAAAATCAGATTATGTAGATGAGGTTACAAACTTCTTTGCATCATAAAAGTAAACTAAATTCTTCCTCTTATATCAAACTCTTTTTTTTAGCAGATTTTTAATTATTCTACTATTTTTATTTTTAGAATTAGTAATTTTATTAATAGTTGAAATTTTTTTAAAATAAGATAATTTTTTAAAATAAGATAAAATAAAAAAAGAATAATTTAAGTTTCATGGTATAAGTTTCATGGTATTATTCTTAAATTATTATATGTTAAGATTTTAAAAAGAAAAAAATATGGCATTTTTTCTTTCTATCGTGTTTCATTTTTTGTGATATTTAAATAAAAATAATTTTTTAAGGTTTTTTTATAAATTGTCTTATATTCCTAGATAAAAAAGATATGAAAAAGATGAAATATAGGGATAATTTATGGTGATTATCCTACATTTCTAAGGGATTCTTTTCTCTTTTTTGGTATAAAACATTTTATTTTTAATTTTTTTTTATAATTTATGTCTGATATTTTTGTATAAAAACCTTTCACTGCTTAGTTATCGAAAGCTTCTTTGTCAGCTTTATCTAACCATTGGTTTACAATTTTAATTGCACAGTAGTTTCCACACATTGTACAGGTATCATCTGCTTCAGGTGGTCTTTTATCTCTGATAGCTCTTGCATCTTCAGGGAATAATGCGTGTGCGTATTGTTCTTCCCAGTTGAGTTGTTTTCTTGCATCAGCCATTTTGATATCTTCTTGTCCGAATCTTTCCATGTCTATTGCAAGGTCTCCTGCGTGTGCTCCGATTCTTGTTGCAATTACTCCTTCACGTACATCTTCTACTCCTGGAAGTGCGAGGTGTTCTGCTGGTGTTACGTAACATATGAAGTTTGCTCCGTATCTTGCACATTGTGCTGCTCCTATTGCTGATACGATGTGGTCGTATGCTGGTGCAATATCTGTTACTATAGGACCGAGCATGTAGAATGGTGCGTTTTTACACATTTTTTTCTGAATGTTGATGTTTGTTTCAATTTCGTTAATTGGGATGTGTCCTGGTCCTTCTACGATTGTTTGTACTCCTCTTTCTCTTGCTCTGTCTACGAGTTCTCCTAATACGATTAGTTCTTGTATTTGAGCTCTGTCTGTAGAGTCTGTAAGTGCTCCTGCACGCATTGCGTTTGCCATACTTAGACATACATCGTATTCTTCTACGATATCTAGTACTTGGTCGTAGTTTTCATATAATGGGTTTTCTACATCGTGGTGTACCATCCATGAGGATATGAATGATCCTCCTCTACTTACAAGTCCTCCTTTACGTCCTTCTCTTTTGAGTCTTTTGAGGGTTTCACGGTTTACTGAACAGTGGATAGCCATGAAGTCTATTCCGTCTTTTGCTTGTTTTTCAATGTTTTTAAGCATGTCGTCTGGTTCCATGTATATTGCGGATCCTTCTTTTTCGATTGCTTCTACTGCTGTTTGGTATATAGGTACGCTTCCTACAGGTTTTTTTGTGTTTGCAAGTACTGTTCTTCTTATGTTGTCTAAGTCTCCTCCGATACTTAGTTCCATAAGTGTGTCTGCTCCTGCTTCTTCTGCAACTTTTGCTTTTTCAAGTTCCATGTCAAGATCATTAATATCTGTGGATGTTCCTATTGTTGCATTTACTTTTGTTCTTAGGTTTTCACCAATACCTACTGCTACAGTTTCTCTTTGGTTGTTATCTGGTATTGCAATGTATCCTTTTGCAACCATTTTTCTGATGTATTCAGGGTCTAATTGTTCATCTGCAGCTACAGCTTTCATAGCTTCGGTTATGTTTCCTCTCATAGCTTCTAACATTTGTGTCATTATTTTAAACTCCTATATTGTTATTAATCTTGTCTATTTTTTAAGATAGTCTATAAAAGCCCAAAAAACTAAGTTTGGTTTTTAATAAAATGTTAATACCATTTTTTTTGATATAGATTAATGTTATTAGTTTTTAACATCCCTTTTTGCTATCTTCTTAAGACTTGTGTAATACTTTTTTTAGATATAGTATTTAAAGGGTCTCATATTTTGGGTTAATTTTATGATTTTTTGATGCTAAATTTTTGTTAATTTTTGTTTTTATGTAAAAAATCTTAATAGATTAGAATGTTTTTCAAGTAATTTTAAAAAAAGGTAATACTTTTACATATTAAAAATAATACTTTTGTCTGGATTTCTGAAAAATTTCTAAAAAAAAGAATTCAAAACTAAAAAAATCTTAAAAAACAGGCCCAAAATTCAATAAAATTTTAACATAAAATGGATTAAATTCAAAAAAAGTTAAAAAAATGGTGAGGATTTTATGATTTTTTTAATCATTATAAAAATCATTCATTTTTTCAAGAACTTGATCTTGTGTAGGAATATTTGTCTGTGTACCTTGAGCTTGAACAATATATGATGCAACAGTTGATGCAAATTCACCACACATTTTAACATCATTACCTCTAAGATACTGACTTAAGAATGCTGCACGATATGAATCTCCAGCACCTGTAGGATCTTCTGCTTTAACTGTTAAAGCATCAATATGAATTGGATCTTCACGTTCTTGATATATTTCACTACCATTACTTCCAAGACTTTTAACAATAATGCCAGGACCATAATCGAGAATTTCATCAATATTCATTTCAAGCAAATCACAAATACATTCAATTTCATGTTCATTACCAAATAAAATATTACAATTTTGTAGCATGTCATGTAAATTCTGTGTTGTATATAAAGTTAAATCTTGTCCAGGATCAAAAGATACAAGTTTATCATTAGCATATGCAAATTTAGCACATTTAATGTTATATTCAGGATCTCCTGTTGCAATATGCATAGCTTCAGCATCTAAAATAGCAGCCTCATTAATAGGTGTTGTTGAATACTTTTTAGCT
The DNA here is from genome assembly GCF_003149675.1 of Methanosphaera cuniculi. Taxonomy (NCBI): domain Archaea; kingdom Methanobacteriati; phylum Methanobacteriota; class Methanobacteria; order Methanobacteriales; family Methanobacteriaceae; genus Methanosphaera; species Methanosphaera cuniculi. Next base: position 28,962 of record NZ_LWMS01000002.1, read on the forward strand.
GCACCCCAGTAGAAATAAAACATTTGTTGATCCTCAGGATTTGTTAAAACAAAAGCTGTAGGTGTGTTAAGATTATCAGCAACAATCATATTAGCAATATTAACTCCATCATCAATAAGCTGACTTTCATATTTACTACCAATAAAATCTTTACCAACACATGAAATAAGATCAACATCTAGACCCATCTTAGATGCAATAACAGCAACATTACCAGCTGCTCCTCCATGTAATTGTTCAAGATTTGTAACTAAAGCTGATGTATTAACTTTTGAAAATTCCTTAACTTGCATGATGTAATCAAAACATGTATGTCCTATAACCAGTAAATCAATTTCTGACATTTATTGTCCTCCTTTAAAAAGAATTTAAATATTTTTTAATTAAGAATAAAAAAAATAATAGAAATTATTCTATATCGTTTTTATCTTTATGTAAAGTATTTTTTATTATTTAAATAACTTAAAAATTTTTTTCTTATTTAATCATACTACACTACTTTATTTTATAAGAAAAAAAGAGATTTATTATTAAAAAAAAATATGATTAAATAATTTTCATATACTAAATATATGTATCTATGTATCATAATAATTTTATTGAAATATAAAAATTTGAATATAAAATTTCAATAATACCAAATAAAAACTATTATCTAAATTCAAATCTTATCCCCTTAAAAAAGTAGTCTTATTTTTAATTGTTTTAAAAAGATTTATCTAAAATTATAATGAAATAATAATATAAAGTATGATCTAACAGGTTTTACTAGAAATAAAGAAAAATGATATAAAATGTTTGAAAAACTACATGATAAAGGATTACAAATCCACGTACTTGCAATAATAATAGGAACACTGGTAGGAATACTATCAGTATATGTATGTGTAGAACTTAATCTAGCTGTATTTGGATTTAATATATGTATTATCATATCACCTGTTATTGCAGGATTTGTTGAAACTGTAATTGCACAGTACTTCACACAAAAAACATCAGGTGCAATAAGTGCAATAATATTATTTGTTATAACAAATATAATAGGATGGCTTGTATTACCACAAGAACTCACATTTAACATCTTTACAATCGGAGGACTTCTTATGATGCTTCAAGCAGCATTTCCTCTGACAATGAACTGTATATTAATAGGTCTACTTCTAGTACTTGTAACAAATTTTGGACGAATTATTGGATATATCGTGAGAAAACTACATTTAAATCCACAAAAAAATGTAATGCCCCTTGAAAATATTGAACTTAAAAATAATTATGGAATACTAATTATTAATGAGGGAATAGGGGTAGATATAAAAAAATACTTTGGAATGATAGTAGTTGAAGATATAATAAAATTTAAAGATAAGTCAAGCCAGGAAACAATAGAGTATATGGAAGGTAGTCTTGCTGATAAAAAGTTGATAAAATATAAAGATTATCTTAAATCTAAGGAATTTATTATTAATGAACTTGAGTCTGAGGCTAAAAAGATAGGTGCTAATGCAATTATAAATCTTAAAATTGAATATACAAACTATAACCAACAATTACCACCTGACATGCTTATCATAGCATATGGTACAGCAGTACTTGTTGATGAATCATATATTTCAAATCCTATAGAATGAGCGAAATTTATAATAAATATTATTAGTTTTTTTTATCTACTTTATAATCTCCCAATATCCCTTTTTTTTAATTAAAGAAATTTATGTTAACTCTTTTTTTTGTAGATGAAATTTATTTTTAAAAATAGAAAAAATAGAAGGAAGGGTGGTTAAGTTATTAGAACATCAAGGTCTCTTTTTTTAGACTTATTGTTCCCATCGTTTTCTATCAAGTAACTCTTGTTTTTTACCTTTGTTCCATCCACCAGATGCACTATCTGCATGTCCTACTTGTTGTACATATCCTGTTATTCTATCATACCATTCAACGTTTTTAGTTTCTCCACAGTGTGAACAGGTGGTTTGAAGTCCTTTCATTAATGTTTTACAGTTTATACAGAAACTTAATGCACTACTGTATGCCCAGAAACCAATGTCTGTTTTTCGTGTAATTTTTTGTGTTAGGCTCATTAAACTATCAGGATCACTGTATGATTCTCCCATAAATGCATGGAAAATATGTCCTCCTTGTGTTAATGGGTGGTATTCTGATTCTATTTTTATTTTTTCAGGTAAGCTCATGTTTGTATCTACTGGTACATGGCTACTGTTTGTGTAGTATGAAGCATCACTATCTCCATTGCAGATTACTTGGTCAGGGTATTTTTCACGATCCATAGTTGCAAATCTGTATGCAGTACTTTCTGCTGGTGTTTGGATTACTCCCCATCTTAGTCCTGTTTCTGCTTTTAGTTCATCTGCACGTTCATTTATGTATTTTATTACATCAAGTCCTAGTTGGTTTGAACTTGGATCTTCTAATCCTGCACCTGTTTGTGCTTGAAGCATTTCATTTAATCCTACAAATCCAAATGATAGTGTACTGTTATCTACCATGTAGTATGGGTCTTCTCCCATTTTTTGTGTTAAAAATGGTAGTATTTTATAGTCATTTAGACATTTTAATGCTCGTTCACGTCTTAGGAGTAGTACATCTTCTACTATTTTCATGTAGTCATCTAGGTAGTCAAATATTTCACGTTCATCTCGTGCATTATATCCTATACGTGGTAGGTTCATTGTTACATATGCAAGATTTCCTGTTCTTAGACAGTCTTTTTCCCAGTCACCTGTCCAGTTATCTGATAATCTTGTTCTGCATCCCATGTAGTTTGCCATGTTTCCCATGTAGTCAGGGAGCATGTTTATGAAGTATGCTGTTCCAAATTTAGCTGATAGGTAGTGTACACGATCGATGTCTTCTGTGAATTCTGGTGTTAGGCACTCTTTTCTTAGGTAGTAGATTGTGTTTGGGAAAAGGTGTGGTTTTCCTTCTGAATCTCCTTTTATGAGTGCTTCTGTGAATGCTTTTTGTAGTAGTCTTACTTCTTTTTCAAAGTCTCCATATACTCCTACTACTTTTCCTCCAGGTCCGTATGCTGGTTCATCTTTTAGGAAGTCTGGTACTGTGAATTCTAATCCTATACTTGTGAATGGTACTTGTCCTCCACGTGCTGCGTAAGCCATGTTGAGGTTGAATATGAGCATTTCTACTGCTTGTTTGATTTTTTCATATGGAAGTCCTGCTGCAAATGGTGCTACAAATACGTTCCATAGACTCATTGCTTGTCCTCCACTCATGTTTTGTTGTGCTGCTAGCATTATTTCTCCGGAGTGGTTCATGAGTGTTTCTATGTGGTTTGGTGCTCCTGCTACACTTGTGTGGTCTCCTGTTCCATCTACTTTTAGTCCGTATCTTATGAATTGTCTGAGGTCATGTTGGAGACAGTTTATTGGTCTTCCTGCAAAGAATTCAAGATCGTGTATGTGTACAGTTCCATTCATGTGTGCATCTGCTAGGTTGTGTGGTAGTATGTTTAGTAGTGCGTATTGTTTTAATGATTCGTCTGCTACGTATTTGTGTATTGTTTCAGGGTTGTTCATCATGTTTGCGTTGTCTTTGTTTCCTGATTCTATTAGGTTTGTTATGTTGTATACTGGCATTCCTAGTCTTGTGTATTTACGTCTTAGTGATTCGAGTCCATTTTCTGTTAGTTTTGTGTTTACCATTTCGCGTATGATTGGTGCTGTTAGGTAGTCGAGTTCTAGTTTTTTAAGTTCTTTGTATACGTCATTTGCTATTTTATTTGCTAGTTTTGGTGTTGTTTGTGTTTCTTGTACTAGTGTTTTTGCTATTTTTTCTTTGTCGAATGGTTCTATTGTGTCGCGTGCTGTTCTTACTCTTAGTGAGTTGTAGTTGTAGTATTTATCTGCAAGGTTTTTGTTTTCTTTTTTAAGGAAGTTGTATATGATGTTTTTTATTTCTTTAGTAGTTATATCTTCGTGTGCTTCTTTTGATACTTTGTGTGCTATTCTTTCTGCAAGACCTAGTGGTATATTTATCATTATACAGGATTTGATTAGTTTTTCGTAACTAAATTTTTCTTTTATACCATCATTTTTTATTACGTATATTTCGTTAAGGTTGTATGTATCGGATATGGTTTCTGGGTCTTTCATCATTTTATATCACATGCCTTGTTTATTTTTTTTATATTTTTTTTCTTAGTTAATTATTTAGTAGTGTAAATATATATAATTATGTTAGTACTTCTACGAACGTTTTTGGTATTTGAAATGAATGAATTTAAAAATCATAAAATTAAGTAAAATGTAATAAAAACTAGGTTAAATCTTGATTAAAATTATTAATTTTTAAAATGAATAATTAAGTAAGTTATTTATATAAAAATAACTAAAAAAATAGATTTATTTTATATTTTATTAATTTATTTGTCTGTTTTACCTAATTTTATGTGGGTGGTGGTTATGGGTGTGTTTGTTGATCTTTTGTGTTTTTTTATATTATTTTGGGTTAATTTTCATAAAATTTTGCATATTTTCTTTAATTTTAGTGCATGTTTGTACGAACAATATACCCGTATAGGTATACTTATTTTTTAAAATAAAAAAAAGAGATAGAAAAAAGAATTCTCCTATCTTTAGAAGAATACATCAAGTGAACTTTGTCGTGACTTATCACTTTCAAAGAGTGAATTAATTGATGTTTCAAGAATTTCAATACGTTCAACAACATATGGACTAATAGGATAACGATGAGATAAATCCTTTGAAATTTCAAGATACTTAAGAACAGATCCTTTAGAAATACTAAGTATAAGATTATTTCCACATTTACACTCACCACTTAATGGTATTCTACGATATTTTTCACCACATTTTGTACATCGTACTTTTTGTCTTGAAAATGCACGAATATTTCCTGTCATATCAGGTAGGAAGTGTGAATTAAGAACACCTTCAACAACTCCTTTTTGATCAACACATCTTAGTTTTTCAGCAAGTCCTATTTGATGTTCTACCTTTTCAGGCATTGAATCTAAAATCTTATAAAGACATGTTTTAGGACCTGCATGGATAGATGAGGTAGGATGTGAATACATAATTCCATGATACTGTTCATCAGTTCCAAGTCTTCCTTCAACATTATCTATCATATCATTAACATCTGATGGTTTAACACCACCTTCCTCTGTTTTACGATAAATCTCAAGTGGTATTCTCCACATACAATCAATGTTATGTGATTCATCATCAATTTCCTCAGGATCAATACGACTACTTAATACCAGAGGTGCATCCATACTACCTCCACGTGTACTAGGCAAGTATGTCTTTCCAAAATTAAGAAGTGCATCTAAAAGAAGCATTACAGCATCCTCATCACTATCACAATTTCGACGTTTAGCAGAATGGAAATATGGATGAGCATAACAACCAGCAGCCTTAGTATATCCAACAATACGACCAAGAACACCTGCTGATGTGTGTGGTGCAAGCCCAGCTATAAGTTCACCTACAAGATCTACACGATCTTCTGCATTATAAAATGGTTCCATATCATAATAACGTGTAAGTAAATCATCTATGAATTTTGAGACTTTAAGCAAGTAATCTCCACATTTTTCACTTACAACAACATCCTGAATTTTAAGTTCTATAATCTGATCATCACTAGTAATAGGTTCATCATAAATATCATGTGTATATCCCATTTCTAGTATTTTTTCATAAGGAACTCCAATTTCACTTGGTATGAAGTGTGTTAGTGGAAGATCTGTTGAATCATGTCTTACTGTTCCATCACGATATGTGTATATTTCATTTCGAGCTCTAAGAATTCCTTTTTCTAGTGGTTCTGGGAATTTATCCTCTGATATTAATCCTTTAACACCTTTTATTTCATCAAGACGTCTTATATTAACATTTTCAAATGCACGATTTAATTCACGATCAAGCTTAATGTTTTGAGTTGATGATGATAATAGTTTCGTATGACTTCCACACACAGGACATATTGCCCGGTATGATGTTATACCACATGCTTCATTTGTACATTGACATTTTGCTAGTGTTACTTTAATTGTTCCTTTTTTTGCAGCTTCTGTAATGTTTCGTAGATTTCCAGCATAATTTCCAATTGGGAAAAGAGAGTGTGGTGCAGGTCTCATTAATCTTTCTTTAGTTTTTTCTGGTCTTCCTACACGTCCTCCAATGTAAGTTGGTGCTTTAGCTTTAAGTTTAACAGGACTAATCATACATACAGCATCAAGTGATTTCATATCTTCATCAAGTAATACATGAGTATGAAGAGTACGCATTAAAGTATAAAGTACATCATTATCTATTATAATAGTATCATCAACTACTTTATGTTCAACTCCAATTACTTCAAAAATTCTTTTATGGTAATCTAGTGGTAATGGATTAGTATCACATTCATATACTGAATCTGCAGTTTCAATATTCTCATAAAGAAAATCATGTAATTCATTTAGTTCTTGTTTTGATACATCATGATAGTAGTATGTATATTTTGGGTGTAGTGGTGTATCTGTTTTTTCTGCTATTTCAAATGCTTTTTTAGCATCTATTGGAAGTTTTAGAAGATCATCTAATTCAAGTTCACATTTAAAATCTATGTCAAAATCATCTTTGGTTTCTTTATAGTATTGTGAGTTTTCAACTTCCTGTGCCCACCATTCTTCACACCAACATGATATATCAAGTGGTATGTTTCCACGTAGATATTCACCAAATGCTACAAGCATATCTCCAATAAATATTATTTCCACAACATCATTACGTATTTGTTTTGCAAGTTTTATGTCATTTACTTGTATTACATCTCCATTTCGTAGTTTTACTATTGGACCTTCTATAGAATCACATGGTACAACACAGTTTCCTTTTCCTGGTTTTTCAATTTTCATCTGTGTTCCTACAGCTAGAAATTGTACTATTTCCATTGTAGCTGGATGTATTGCCATTGATGCAAGACCACTATCACGTGTTCTTCCATATCTAAGTCTGAATCCTCCTTTAGTACTTGGATATGCCATCACTGGTCTTCCACCGATGATATCTTCCATGTATTTTGCTTTCTTTTTAGGTTTTATTTTTTCTTCATCAGTTTTTTTATCATCTTTTTCTTCTTTTTTTGTTGCTTTTGGTGCTGTGAATTCCTCAAGCCATTTCCATCCATCGATTTTGAGGTTGTTTGCATATTTTACAATTTTTCGTGATTTTTGAATTACACCTTCTGCAATTGCCAGTAGTGCTCCTCCTCGTATATGGTTGGTTTCTACTCTTGGTAAATCCCTATTTTGTACTTCTATTGGATCTGTTTGTTCTCCTGTTACTTCTACTGGTATTCCTCGTACTGCTCGTCTTACTTCATCAGATGTTGGTGAGTATTGGAGGTTGGTTACTTCTGATTCATAGAGTTCTACTTCTTCTACGTATCGTTCTATTTCATCATCTGTTGGCTTGTATCGATCTAGTCCTTGTGCCATTCGTATGTAGTCACCTAACAGTACAGTAAGTGCTGCTGCTGTTCCTCCTGCACTTCTAATTGGTCCTGCGAAGTATACTCCAAAGCATTTTCCTCCATCTGGGTTGTCTTTTATTTTGACTTTTGCAATTCCTTCTAGTGGTGCTGCAACTACTCCTTCTGTTAATATTGCAAGAGCTGTTCTTATTGCACTATCAGCATTTTTTTCTTGTATTTCGTAGTTGTTTGTTCCATCTTCTATGTCATCTTTTGTTGCTATTTCTTTTGCTATTTGAAATGCAACTTCTTCACGTGACATGTTTTCTTCTAGTTGTTTTATTCTTTTTGCTACACCTTCAGGTCCTACTAGCCCTTCTACACGTTCTGCTAAGTCCTTTGCTAGTGGAATTTCTGGTGTTAGTTCAAGATCTTTTCCTTTTTTCCTTGCTTCTGTTGCTATTTCATATAATTGCTTGGTTTTCTCTTCAAGCATGTCAAAGTAATCCAGATAAATTCCTCCCTTAAAAATTAGTTTTCTTTTTATAATAATAAAAGGGTGATGTTTATTATTTTTTTTTGTGGATGATTTAGAATTTTAATATTTTTTCATCTTTTTTTCATTAAATTAGTCTAATATATTATATGTATTTTATATAGAATCTGTATTATAATTTTTTCGATAAAATTAAAAAAAAAGTTTAATTCGTGTTGAATATGTTTAAATGTAAAATGAGTAGAAGTTTATAAAAAAAATAGAATAAGATAATAATTTTAAAAATATACTCTATTTTTTTATTTATTTATGTTAACTAATCCTACAAGTTTTGGTAGTTTATGTTGTTTGTGTTTTGCTTGTGCACAAATATATGAATCATATACTGTGTAAATAAACCATATCAAATATATTGCTTGGAATATTAATTTTATAATTCCTGTATATGATACTAATATTTTACATATTATTGCTGATATTATTGCTTCAACTAGAAATCTGTTGTAGTATCCTAGATATATTTGTCCACATCCAAAGACAGGTGTAAATAGTCCTATAACTAGTGATATTAGTGCTGCAGTTTTTGGTGTGTCACGGGGTGTGTCTTTGAAGTCTTTTATTTTCTGAAATATTGATCTGTTATCTGTTGGTTCTTTTTTTGTTAAATCTTTCTTTGGTAGCTTAGCTCCGCAGAGATTACATCTTGTAGCATCATTTAGATTATCATAGCCACATTCGGGACATTTCATTGTTTCATAAATCTCCTAAAAAAAATATTTTATTATTATATCCAATGTTTTATACTTGAATTTTTAATATTTAAGATTATTATAATTTATTTTTTTTTCTATGTTAATTAAAATAAAAATAGTATTTAATCTGAAAATTACTAAAAAAAAGTTATGGTGGTGAAAATTTTTAAAATTATTTTTTTTTTATTCTAATGTGTATCCAAATAGTTTTGGTATTGGACGTCCTTCATTGATTGCTTTAGCACACCTGTATGTATCATAACATGTGTAAATATACCATATAACTAGTAGTGTTGCAAAGATGAATGCAGAGATACTTCTCATTATTATAAAGAATCTCATTAATCCTGTACATAATACACCAATTATTACTTCTACTAAGTATCTTTTGGATAATCCAAGATATAAGTTTCCTGCTCCAACGAGGACTATTATAAATCCTCCAAGTATAGATATTAATGTTGCAAGTGCTACATTTTTATGTGGACGCATTGTATTGTTATTATTAGGGTTATTATCATAATTATTATAATTATCATTATTGCAACTGTTACAATTATTGTTATTAACCATTTGAAGTTGTGCTCCACATGTTATACATCGTATTGCATTATCATCATTTTCTGTTCTGCAATATGGACATGTTTTCATTTAATTTAAACCTCCTATGTTTTTTTTATTGTATGTTAGTTCCAAGAAGTTTTGGTAATGGTTTATCTTCATTTATAGCTTCAGCACATTTATATGTGTCATAACATGTATAAATGTACCATATTACTAGTAGTAAGTTAAAAATTTCACTTACATATCCACCAAGTAGTGTTAAACCATAAGATACTAAACCTATTATTATTTCAATAGCTGCTCTTTTAAATTGATTTAAGTATAATTGTCCTGCTCCACAGAGTGTAAAAAATCCCAGGACTATTGAAATTCCCAGAGCATAGTACTTATTTTTTGGACTTTCTATTATTAGTTTTGTACCGCATTTTTTGCATTGTGTTACATTTTCTTTGTTTTCTGTTTGGCATTTTGGACATTTCATTTTTCTTTGAAAATCTCCCATATTTAATTTAATTAATAGTTTATTATTAGAAAATTATAAATTTATTGTATATTATTTTAATAAAATTGATTTTTTTTTACATGAAAAAAGATGTAGTTATATGTTTTTTATAGAATTATTTATATTAAGAGTTTAAAGTAAAAAAAATATTTTAAATAATAATAAAAAAAAGTAATAGAAGGTTGAAAATTATAAAAACTTTTATAAATTCTCATTTTATTGTATGTCACGACCAAATAATAGTGGTATTGATCGTCCTGTAGTAAGTGCATCAGCACATTTATATGTATCATAAGTTGTGTAGATAAGCCATATTAATGGTAAAATATAAAGTATCATTCCAATAGTCATACTTATGAAAAATACAACATAATATGATATAAGATTTAATACAATTGATATTCCACATTCAACTCCAAATCTTTTATAAAATCCAAGATATAATTGTCCTACACCATCAAATATAAAGAAAAATCCTATGACAGCTGAGAGTATTGTTGCAAAGTATTTACTTTTAAATTTAATTTCTCTATATTCTTGATGATTTTGAGACTTAGATGCTGGAAGTATTGCATTACATACATTACATCGTTCTGAATTATCGTTATTTTCTGCACCACATTCGGGACATTTCATTAATTTTCGCCTCTTATTAATAATTAATTATATAATAATATGTTGATTTTAGTATAAAATTAGTTAGTATAAATAAAAGTTAGTTTTTTAGGGTGGGTGTGTATAATTTTTAAATTTAATAAAAAAAAGGAGTTATTTTTTTTTAGATTTAGTAAAATTTATCTTCTTTTTTTTTAATATTATATTTTCTTAATTTTTTCAGATTTTTTTTTTGATTGGTTATATTATTTATAAGAAGCATAATAATATGATTATAATTATAATAATTATTATTGCAGCTATTATCACATAACTTGTGCTTTCATCAATTTTTTGATTTTCAATATCTGTTTTTACTTGTTTATTTTTAGCTTCCTCTTTTTTAATATCAGCTTTAATATCTTCTTCTTTTTTTTGGAAGTCAGACTTTATATGATCTTTCGTATCTTTTAAGTCATCTTTAATTTTTGTTGATGTATTGGTAGTTTTATCATCATTTCCTATTATTTCATTTTCATCACGTAGTTTTTGTGTAAATGAACGTTTATCATCTGACATTGTCATTTCAACTCCATATTAATCTTTTTTTTGTTTTATTTTTATTTCATAAGAAAATGTATTTTTTATTTTTTCTACATTATTTGTTTAAAAAATAAAATGGGAGTTATTTTTTTTATATTGGTGAATGTAAATGTAGCTAGGTTTAATTTAAATATGGATAAAAAAGAGGGGAGAATATAATATTTTACCTCTTATTTATTAATTGTTTTTTTTTAATTCATTTTTTTTGTATTATTATTTTTTTTCTGCATTTATGTATTTTTTAGTTTAAACTATTTTTTTTTCAATGAGTATTTTTATTTAATTAAATTATTTTTTTCCCTTTTTTTTTGTTATTATAATGATCCCACTATATTTTTTTTCATTATAGTTCTTATAAAATACGTTTTCATATCTTTTTTTTGAATGTAATTTATATTATACAATTTTAACTATTTAACTATATTATATATTCTATTTTAAAATTCATGTTTTCTTTAATAAAAAATTTATAAAAAAAGAATAGTTTTAATAGAAACTTTTAAAGTTAATTGTATAATATTAAAGTTTACTTATATTTACATAATATTTTAATAATATCTTTTTAGTAAAAAAAAGATAATGTTTTTACAATAGCTTTAAAAATAAATAATTATTTTCTAAATCAGATCTATTTTTATAAAAAAAATATAATTTCATCTAAAAAAAATAAACTAAAGGAGCTTTAATTAAACAATGAACATGAAATGGAATGCAAAAAAATACACAGATAAATTTAACATAATAACAAAATATGGAGAAGACATGCTAGATTTAATAGATATAAAAAATGATCATATGAGCTGTATAGATCTAGGATGTGGAGATGGAAAACTCACACAAAAACTAGAAAATATGGGACTTAAAACCATAGGAATTGATGAATCAGAAGATCAAATAAAACAAGCATGTAAACTACATCCAAATTTAACATTTAAACAAGATAATGCAGTGACATTTAAAGTAAATCCTGTTGATGTAATATTTTCAAGTGCAGTTTTCCACTGGATAAATCAAGATAAACAACAAGAAATGATACAAAATATATATAATAACCTAAAAGATGATGGACAATTCATATTTGAACTAGGAGGCTCAGATAATACAAGACAAATACATGAAGCACTACACATTTCATTTAAAAAATATAATCTCACATATGAAAATCCATTCTATTTTCCAAGTGTATCAGAATATACACAAATACTTGAAAATGCAGGATTTAAAGTAAGATATCTAATAAATTTTAAAAGACCAACATTATTTGAAGGTGAAGATGGAATGAAACAATGGCTTGAAATGTTTTTAAGTATACCATTTAAAAACATACCAGAAGATATAAAAGATAAAATCATACAAAACACTGTAGAAATACTAAAACCACAACAATATAATGAAGGTAACTGGTATCTTGACTATGAAAGACTAAGAATAAAAGCCATAAAAGAATAAAATTTAAGAATAAAAAATAATAATTCAAACATAACATAACTAATAACATAAAAACGCGAAAAAAAATATAAAAAAAATAATAATTTAATTATAATAAACTAAAAAAATCAATCAAATAAATGGGAGATAGAGAAAAAAATGATACTAAATGATGAAAACAGTGAATGGAAAGTACAATATTTCAAAACCTATGCAACACAATCAGATAATGAAGAAGCACTAAAAAGTGAAGAAAACATAAAATTTGAACACTTCCCACCAGCACTAGGACAATACTACTCTGATGATATATCAATGGAAGATTTTGAAAAAATATGTGATGGAAAATTACATCTAATTAAATCCAAAAAATGTGAATACTACCCATCAATCATCGATATAAACTATGAAAAAACAATCAAAACACAACTAAACATGCTAATGCAAGAACAAATGAAAAAACTACATGAAGAAGACCCAGAATTTCTAACAGATGATGAAAAAGATGAAATTAACAAAGCAGAATTTCCATTCATAAAACTCATGACACTTGTATATACAAAAGATACAAAAGACATGACAGAGGATGAACAAAACGAATGGAAAGCATACATGAATCAATTCATCACACAACAAATAGTATTTGGTGTAGTAAATATGTACTTTACAATGAAACTATACCAAGATAACATATATAAAACAGTATTTGAAACACCATACAACCAAGAAGAAGTATGGGATAAATACACAAAAAATCAGAGTGGAATCTGTGTAACATATGACTTTAAAGAAGTATCAACTCAAATGCTACAACGTGTACAAAACTTATACCCAGTATTATATGTACCACACGTAGTAAAAAGTGATGAACTTGACTTTAAAGTATACAACCTCTTTTGTGCATCAATGTTTAAAGTAGATGATGAAGTTACCAAGTATGATAAATCATGGGCATACCTCTTTGCACACAAATATACAAACACAGAATACATGATGCTAGATTCACTACTTGAACCATTATATGCACAAGTAATGACAGATGATAAAATTCAGGAAATACTATCTGAAAACTACCTAGAAATAACAGATGGAGAACTAAACTATAATCATAAAAAACTAATAGAAGATCTATCAACATTCCTAGATTCTGATAAATTCCATGAAAAAATTGATGAAAAACTAACAGAAGTATATAACATAACACCAAATCAATTTGATGTAGACTTCATGAAACCAGAAGCTGTATATCTCGGCTTAAACTACCCTGATGATAAAGTTGATGAAATTAAAAAAATATGTCAAGATAAACAAATTCGTATCTTTAAAATCAAAAAAGATGATGAAAAAGGACTATTTAAAGCAATACTACACTAAAAATAATAAAATAAACACACAATTAAGAAGGGGAATATAAATTTATGACACTACAATACCAGAAACTTGTAGAAGTATATGAAAAAATAGGATCAACAGCGAGTCGTCTTCAAAAACAAGACATAATCGCAGAATTCCTAAGTGAAATACAACAAACAGACCCAGAAGCAACATATGATGTAACACTACTTCTACAAGGAAAAATATTCCCACCATGGAGTGAAAAAGAAATAGGAATTTCAACACAACTCATAATCAAAGCACTATCTAAACTATCAGGAACAAATACTAAGAAACTTGAAGATAAACTAGCACAAATAGGAGATCTAGGTGAGCTAACAGAAGATGTAGTAGCAAACAACAAACAACAAACATTCTTCCAAATACCACTTAGTGTACGAAAAGTAATAACCACACTACAACGAACTGAGGAATTTACAGGAAGCAAATCACAAAATAAAAAATTAAATCAAATCATAGAATTATATACATCAGCCTCCTCACTTGAAGCTAAATACATAACACGAACAATAACAGAAAGACTTAGAATAGGAGTAGGTGAAGGAACATTAGTTGATGCAATAGCACAAGCATACAATATAAACAAAGAAGTAATAGATAGAGCATACATGTTATCAAATGACTTAGGAGAAGTAGCAAGACGTGCAATGCAATCAGAAGAACTTGTAAAAGAACTTACCATAACACCAGGAAAACCAATAAAACCTATGCTAGCACAACTAAGTCCTGGAATTAAAGATAGTATAGAAGAACTAGGAAATGTAATAGCTGAAACCAAGTATGATGGAATAAGAATCCAAATACACCATACAAACAATGAAACCAAACTATTTACCAGACGTCTTGAAAATGTAACAGAAGCACTACCTGAAATAGTAGAATATATTGATATTGCAATGCCAGATGTAGATTATATTATAGAAGGTGAAATAATAGCAACACGTGATGGTAAACCAATATCATTTCAACACATACTACAACGTGTAAAAAGAAAACATGACATAGATAAGATGCGAAATAAAGTTCCACTTAAACTTTTTACATTTGACATATTATATTATGAAAAACCAATAGCAGAATTACCACTTATTGAACGTCGTGAACTACTTGAAGAAGTAATTACAACAACAGATCATGTTAACTTAAGTACAATGTGTGTGGTAAATCCTGAAACATACCAGGAAGCTGAAAAACTATTTGAATGGTCAATAGAAACAAATCATGAAGGAATCATGCTAAAGAATGCTGATAGTCCATATTCACCTGGTAAACGTGGAAAAAATATGCTAAAATATAAGCCTGTACGTGAAACACTAGATTGTGTAATAACAGGTGCAACCTATGGTAAAGGAAAACGAGCAAAGTTCTTCGGCTCATACCAACTATCATTATATGATCCAGAAACACAGACATATAAAACACTTGTACATGCAGCAACTGGAATGGATGATGAAATGCTTGAATCACTCACAAAACGCATGGAAAAACTCGTAATACAACAAGATGAATTAAATGTAAAAATAAAACCAGAAGTAATACTTGAAGTAGCATTTAGTGAAATTGTAGAAAGTAGTGAATATGAAACAGGATACTCACTAAGATTTCCAGCAATAAAATCAGTACGTGATGATTTACGTCTTGATGAAGTAGATACAACAGATAAACTAAAACAAATCATGCAAATAGCAACAAAAGAATAAACACCTTTACTTATTAACCTCCATAACTTTTTCAACCTTTTTTTTGATAAAAATAAATAAGTAATACAAAATAAAATAAATAGTATTAATAACTCATTATGCAAGATCAGAAAATATTTAAAATAGCAACAATAACAACAATAATTGGAATAATAGGACTAATACTAACATCTGGTATGGTAATGCCAAATGAACTTAAAATAAAACAAATAGATAACTCACACATAGATGAACAAGTACAAATAACAGGACACATAATATCAATCACAAAAACAAAAACAAAAACAACAATACTAAAAATAGCAGATAATACATCAACAATAAATGTAGTAATATTCAATGATGCTAACATTAAAAACCTAAATCAAAATACAAAAGTAACAATAACAGGCAAAGTAGCACAATATAAAGGACAACCTGAAATAATCCTAGAAGATATGACAAATATCAAGATAAACTCATAAAAAAATTATATAAAATAAAAAACTAATTCTAAAAGAAAGAGGGTGAAGAGTAGGAATACTACTTTATTCATCTTTTTGTGATTCTTCTTGTATTTTTTTCTCATCATCTAATCTGATTTTTTTTCTCATTATTTTTCCACTGATAGTTTTTGGAAGTTCATCTACATATTCTATTGCTCTTGGATATTTATATGGAGCTGTTACATTTTTTACATGATTTTGTATATCACGTGTTAGTTCATCTGATGGTGTGTATTCTTTATTTAGTACTATAGTTGCTTTTACAATTTGTCTACGTACAGGATCTGGAATTCCTGTTACTGCACAATCAACTACTGCATCATGTGATAGTAGAGCACTTTCTACTTCAAATGGTCCTATTTTATATCCTGAACTTTTAATTACATCATCTATTCGTCCTTTATACCAGTAATATCCATCTTCATCAATCCATGCTAAATCTCCTGTATGATAGATTCCTTCATTAATTGCTTCTTGTGTTTTAATTGGATTATTATAGTATCCTTTAAAGAGTCCTAGTGGATATCCATTAGATATATCTATTACAATTTCACCTTCTTCTCCAATATCAGCTTCTTTTCCATCTTTGTTTATGATTTTTATGTTAAATAGTGGTGCTGGTTTTCCCATTGATCCAAGTTTAAGATCTATCCATGGGAAGTTTGCTATGGTTGCTACAGTTTCTGTTTGTCCAAATGATTCTCGTATTTCTAGTCCTGTTAAGTCTTTAAATTTATAGTATACTTCATCATTTAATGGTTCTCCTGCTGTTGTTACATGTTGTAATGATGAGTAATCTAACTCTTCTAGTCCTCCATCTTTGATGAATAAACGATACATTGTTGGTGGACAACATAGTGTTGTTATTTTATGTTTAAGTGCTCGAGATAGTACATCATATGGGTGGAAACGATCATAGTTGTATATGTATATTCCTGATCCACAAATCCATGATCCATATATTTCACCCCATAATGCTTTTCCCCATCCTGTATCTGCTATTGTATAATGAAGTCCATCTTCTACTACTTGATGCCAGTAGTTTGATGTTACAATGTGTGCTAGTGGATAGCCGAAGCTGTGTTTTATCATTTTTGGTTGTCCTGTTGATCCTGATGAGAAGAAGAGTACTGATATATCATCTACACTATCATCATCATATACAGGTCTTGTGAAGTCTTCAGATGCTTTTTCAACTTCACTTCTTAAATCATACCATCCTTCTTTTTTTGTGTTTCCTGCTGTTATTTTGTTAAGTTTTATGGAATCTAGTTGTTCTTCTACTTCATCATATCGTTCTGGTACTCCTTCATCTCGTATTGTAATTACTGTGTTAATTTTAGCATGTTCTATTCTGTATTTGATATCTTCATGTTTTAGCATGTGTGTTGCTGGTATTGCTATTGCTTTAATTTTATGTAATGCTACAATTGAATACCAAAAGTCATACTGACTTTTTAGTGCTAGTAGTACTCGGTCTCCTTTTTTAATTCCTAGTGATGTGAAGAAGTTTGCTGCTTTATCACTTAATCTTTTCATATCAGCAAATGTAAATGTTTTTTCTTCGTTTTCATCACACCATTTGAGTGCTATTTTATCCGGATCTATTTTTGCATATTCATCTACTATGTCATATGCAAAGTTGAAGTTTTCTGGAACTTCTATTTCTAGGTTTTCATAGAAGTCTTCATATGAGTCAAATTCTTTTTGATTTACGTATTTATCTATTAATGTTGTCATTTATTCACCCTTTTACATTTAATACATCTAGGAATTTAGCTTTTTTATCTCCTACTGCTACCATAGAGTGTTTATGTGTTGAATCAAAGTATATTGAATCTCCCTCATTTAAGTCTATTACATTGTCTTTTATGTAGATTCTTAGTGTTCCTTCAAGTATGTATACAAATTCAAATCCTTTATGGTAGTTTGGTTCTGGTATGTAGTTGTCATTACGTGGCATTACAGTTACAATGAATGGTTCCATTGTTTTATGCATAAAGTTTGATGCTAAGTTTTCATAGTCATATGCTTCACGTCTATCTACTCGTACTCCTTTATCTTTTCTGGTTACTGTAAATGTGTGCATACGTGTATCTTCACCAGTTAATAGTAGACTTGTATCTACATCAAATATTAGTGATATTTCATATAGTATACTTGCTGGTATGTCTATTTCTCCTGATTCATATTTGGTGTATGTTTCTGTGTCTACGTCTAATTTGTCTGCTAGTTGTTGTACGCTCATTTCACATACTTCTCTCATGTCTTTTACACGGCTTGCAATTTCTTGTTGAATTGTTGGCATAATCTTTATTTCTCCCCTTTTTTTTGTTTAATTGTTTACACTTTTTTTTAATAAAATGATTAAATTATTTGAAATTATAAATGTGTTTTTTTTTATTCTCTCGAATTTTGTATAAAAAAAATGTTCTTTTTTTTATTATCTATATAATTATTTATTAAACATGATATAAAAATACTAAATTTTTTTAATATAAAAAAGATTTCAAGTAAAAAAAAAATGATCCTAAAAATATATGTTCATTTATCTTTTTTTTACATATCTAAACATACAAAAGATTTTAGTTAAAAAATCAAATTTAATATAAAAAATTATTAAGATTTTTTGATCTTTTGTAATTTTTAATTATTATTTTTATAACTATATATAAATTATCATAAAAAACAATAAAAAAAGAGTAATTTTAAAACAAGTAACTTTTAATAAAAAAACGCCTAAAAATAACAATAAAACAAGAATATTTCAAATTATATTAAATTTAAAAATCTAAATAAAATTAATACAAAAAAAAAATTAATAATTTTAATAAAAAGTAATAATAATTCTCTAAAAAAAGTATAAATTATGAATGCTCCGACCGGGATTCGAACCCGAGTCTTCGGCTCGAAAGGCCGAAATGATTGGCCGGACTACACTATCGGAGCATATTAAAGAAAAACTTTAATTAATAGTCACATAAAGAAAAGTAAAACATTATTTTTACTTTTTTTAAAATGGGGCCTGGGCCGAGAATCGAACCCGAGTCACGGGATCCACAGTCCCGAAGAATAACCACTATCCTACCCAGGCATTAATATAAGTTCTATACATTCATTAGTTGTATAAAGTGCGGGAGCAGGGATTCGAACCCTGGGAGGCCTACGCCAACAGGTCCTAAGCCTGTCCCCTTTGGCCAGCTCGGGCACCCCCGCATATTAAATAAGTTTTATTACAAACGGGCATCCCCTTTGATATAAAATACCAAACCAATACTTTACATAAGGAATGTATCGTTTAAATATTAAAGAATCTAGAAACTAAAATTAATTATTATAGTAAAAAGTTCTAGAAAATGCTCCGACCGGGATTCGAACCCGAGTCTTCGGCTCGAAAGGCCGAAATGATTGGCCGGACTACACTATCGGAGCATAATTTATAAGATAATCATAATAGTTATATGAAATGGGCCCAATGGGGTTCGAACCCATGGCCGCCCGGTTATGAGCCGGGCGCTCTACCTGGCTAAGCTATAGGCCCATATTTAAAAAGCGCCGTCGACAGGACTTGAACCTGTGACCAATCGGTTAACAGCCGAACGCTCTACCTACTGAGCCACGACGGCACAACATAACTTTTATCTTACAATACTCTATATATTACTAATCATATATAAAGTTTCCTACATAGCATTATATTTTAGAATAAGTTTTAACGCTTTATGTAGTACAATATAATGTTTGTTTTTCTAGTATATAAACATTTTGATTTTATACAAATCAAACATAAAAAAATGATAAAAAAATAAAGATAATATTAATTTATTATATTTTTTTAATCTT
This sequence comes from Methanosphaera cuniculi, assembly GCF_003149675.1. Taxonomy (NCBI): domain Archaea; kingdom Methanobacteriati; phylum Methanobacteriota; class Methanobacteria; order Methanobacteriales; family Methanobacteriaceae; genus Methanosphaera; species Methanosphaera cuniculi. The sequence goes on from NZ_LWMS01000002.1 coordinate 48,782, forward strand.
AACATTATCATAACACATATCAATATACCTTTGAATAAAAGGTTCAAGTTCTGGTCTTAGGAAATTATCACCCTCAAGACGTGACATATCAGAAAAACTACCTTTAAGATCACGATCTGCCCAGTAAACTTCTTCTTCTACTCGTCTTCCATACCTATTTCCATACATTTTAAATAATGGGAATTTAGTTAATCCATTACTACCTGCTTTAAGTAGTACTCCAATATTTGCTAGATTATCTGTCCATGTTCCTGTTATTATTTCAATTTCTGGGAAACGAATTCGTACAGCTGCTACAATACTTGCATAATACAATGAAGCAGGTTGTGGTGTAAGACAATAATCAGTATCAGGATGAGGATTTAATGAATAAAATATTATACGATCAATATCAAGTTCTTCAATTAAATCAAATAAATCATTTAGATGATCAATTTCCTCACCAAGTCCTATAATGATTGTTATTGCTTTTTTAAATCCAAGTTCACCTGCAGTTATAAGCATATTTTTTATATCATCCATTGATTTACTTGGACATACTTCATCATGAAACTTAGGATTTGCTGTTTCAACAGCACCTGTTATACCAACTATTTCATCACCATACTGGTCTAGTTCATCTGTTATTCCAATATTAAGCCATACAGGATTATCTGTTATATCATAGATGGTTTCAGATATTTCACGTATTTCATCAGTTGAATATATACCATAACCTCCAGATAAGAACTCTATATTCCATCCCATACGTTTGGTGAGTTCTGCTTCTGCATATATTCCTTTTACATGACGTCGTGCCTTTTCAGGTTCATCTATCCGATCTTTTTGTGATGACATATAACAGAATTTACAATCACCTTTTTCACAATACCATGAAAGAAATATTGCACGTTCTAATGTTACATCACGTCCATGATATTTACGAGTTATTTTATCTGATTCATCAAGTAGTTCTAGTACTTTTTTATTTCTTACTTTTTCTATAACATCCATTATCTATAATCTCTCCCAAAATAAAAATAAAAAGTTTTATTATATAATTATTATATCTATGTTTTTTCTCATATAATGATAAATAAAAAAAATATGATAAAAATTTAAATTAAATCAAAATTATATATTATATATATTAT
>NZ_LWMS01000003.1 GCF_003149675.1 Methanosphaera cuniculi
TCTCCTGGTTTTGCTGTTATATCTTTTAATTCAATGTTTGTATAGTTATATACAACTTTAGCAACTTCTAAATCTTCCATGTAAAGTGATATATCATCATGTTTAGCAGGAAGTTTACTAATATCAATTACAGCTGTGTAGTTATTTTCAGGTGAAAGAACAATACCTGTTGTATTAATTAAATTATTAGATGAGGTAATTTTAAAAGATTTATTTAAGCCAAGAGAAATATTAGAAAGTGGATGTGCATAGTATTCTTCAAATTTATATAATTGAATTGTAACATTACTATCTTTTTGATTAACTATGTTAAAATTATATTTATCATTAACAGAAACAATAATATCTCTTGTTTTTGAAATACTTGAAGGAATATAACAATTATAACCTAAATAATATGGATCATAACTATAATAATAAATAGATCCTTTTGAGTTAAATACACATCTTTCTAATGAGATATTATTTCTTGAATTATCAACATATATAATTCCACGATTTGCTTCATTATTTATAAATTCACAATTTGTAATGTCTCCAATTACATTTTTTGTTGTACTTAAAGCTCCACCATAACCATAACTACCTATCATAGTGTTATTTTCAAATAATGAATAAGCTATTGTGAAATTATTTTCAAGTTTTATAGCACCACCATAACATCTAGTACTACTTTTACTTGGTATTACTGTATTGTTTATAAATTTAGAATTATTAATACTAGTAACAGCTTTGGAGTATATTGATCCTCCAGTATTGTTATTAAATCCATTAGCAAATGTTATGTTATTAAAGTTTACTTTTAATGTTGTTGTGTTAAGGTTAAAATGTCTTGTTATGTTTTGTCCGTTAAATATTGTTTTATCTGTGTTTTCCCCATTTATTGTTATTGATTTTATGTTTGATGTTGTATTGATTTGTAGTTCTTCTGTGAATTTGTATTCTCCGTTTTTTACATTTATTATGTAGTCTGTTGTGTTGTCGCCTTCATTTTTTATGTTGTTCCATGATTGTTTTAGTGTTTCATAGTCAGTAGCTGTTTGTGTTTTTTCTACTGCTTTTTTTGGTTGTTTTTCTGTTTTTATTTGTTTTTGTGTTTTATTCTTATTTAGTGGATTTTCTTCTTTTATTTTCTCAGAAGTAGTAGTTTTTATTTCTGATTTTTCTTTTATCATATCATGTTGAACATTCATTGTTGCATCATCTGATACTGTTGTGGTTGTCGTTGTATCATTTGTTGCACTTATGCTTCCGACAGATATGAATAATATGAGAAGTGTTAATCCTAAAAATAAGATTTTACTATTTTTATTCATAAAAAAATCATTTTTCCTCCCAATTTTGTTAAAAAAAAAACTATTAAGATTTATAATAGAATTATTTACTAAAATCTTAATTAAACTAAACATAAATTGAATAGTTAATTTAAAATTCTACTTTAAAATAATATATAAAACTAATAAACATTAAAAATCCTTAAAAACAAGTATAACAAATTATATAACATTAATTTACCCCCCCCCCCCCGTTTATGGAGGTCATATCTTAAATAATTAATTTTATGGAAAGTAAATAGTTATATATTATATATATTAGAATTTTTCTAAAAAAAAATATAAAAAATGAGGAAGGAGTAAGTTTTATAGATGATCTTATAGCTTGTATGTTCCATTTAATATTGCATCTTTTTAGTTATTTTGCCATTTGTAGTGCTCATTTTTCATCTGATTATCTGTAAGTTACTAGAATGATTTTTTTGTTTATCATCAACAGTTAGTGCTATTTTATTTCATACCCTATTTTTTCATACTTCTAAAGAAAAAAAATAGTTGTTAATATTATTGTGAAACTTTTATTTTTCTTATACTTAAGTTCTAAAATTTCTTTTCTCATTATTATAAGTAAACTTTAAAAATTAAAATAAAAATAAATATGTATTATATAAAAAACATATTCAAAGGGGAGGAGAGTAATATATCAAAACAACCATCAAAATATATGACCGTCATTTCATTAATAGCATTGTTACCTCTTATTATACTACTTATACTTAACAATATTCCACAATACATCATAATACCACTATTTACACTAGAATTTCTACTTATTGGAATTACAGCAACATGCCTAATATATCCACTACTAACATTTCGTCAAATTATCAGAAAAGCACTACTTATTATAGCATTTGGTATTATTTTCTCATTAATAAGTCTTATAACAACAATTTATCTACTTAAAACAAGAATAGTAAATATAGCACTTGTAATATCTACAATGACAATAGTACTCTCAGCACTAGCAGTATATAGACAAGATAGAGCAATAAGACAAGCACATGGAGAAACACTTGATATTATACAAAGAAGTATTTATACAATTATCATTCTAAGTATTATCTCAATAGTTGGAATATTCATACCACCATTTAACAAATTACCACTATGGGCAGGACTATGTTTACCATTTGTAGTATTCCTACCAGGATACTATGTGATAAACTCAATCATACCACAAATGGATGAATTAACATTCCTAGAACGTGCAGTATGTGCAATAATAATAAGTACAACACTCACATCAATAATTGGAATTATAATAATGCAAGTAGAAGGAACACTAAATACTATCCATTTAACACTTGCAATAATAATACTAACAATAATAATACTAATATACTATGTATCAAAAATTAAAAAAGTTGACGATGATAATAGATTCTACTACAAAAAAGCAAACACAGCACTAATAATAGTAACTATTATAGCATTATTTGGAGTAATAATAAGTGGAGTATATGTACAAGATCAAATAATAAACCAAGGAAACACTACATTTGAAGTAAATGGAATTAACAAAACTGCAGGTGATAATGGATATGTAAACTTCACATCAGATGAAGAAGTAAAAATAACATTAAACCTAACAAACCATCAATATGAAAACAAAAACTACACAGTACAAGTACAAATAATAAATGACACAACAAACCGGACATTTGCACAAGAAAATATAACAATAAAAGATGGAGAATCAAAGATAATTCCAGTAGATCTTACAATGAGTGCAGGTCAAAAGGATATACAATTCATATTATATGAAAATAACAAACCATACATCATACGACACTTATATGCAAATGTAACAGATAACTCAGTAGATGAAACATCAACCTATACAGATGAAACATATACAGAAGAATAAAAAAAAAAGGAGAGGATTAACCTATTTGAAAAAATAGTACTTTTTTTCTAAATAAATTCCTTTTCTATTTTTTTTTTATTTAAAAAAAAATCACCACCAGTATTTATAAAAAAAAATAGCACTACTTTTAATAAAAAAATTTTTAAATTAGAATATTATAGTCTAAAATTAAGTTCTTTTAATTAATTGTGATTATAAATAAATTTTCAATGTTAAAAAGAAAAAGAGAAGTGGAAATTTGGGAGATTAAATTGTAAATTTAATATTTTTTTTTTTATTTTCCTACAGCATGATACTCAAAACCATTTTTTTCAAGGAAGTTTGTATTATACTGATTTCGTCCATCAAATATAAGATTGTTATTTAATAATTCTTTCATGTAGTTGAAGTTTGGACTTCTAAATTCCTTCCATTCTGTTACTAGAACCATTGCATCAGCACCATCTAATGCTTCATACTTATTATCACAATAATTTATATCCATATCTTTAAGATAAAATTCACGTGCTGATGTCATAGCTTTAGGATCATATACATTTACTTTAGCACCTGCATTAAGTAGTTCTCTTATTATTATAATTGATGATGCTTCTCTCATATCATCAGTTTCAGGTTTAAATGCAAGTCCCCATATTGCAAATGTTTTTCCTGATAAATCATCACCTAGTATGTTTTTTATCTTATTTACCAGGTAGTATTTTTGTTCATTATTAACTGCTTCTACACTTTTAAGTAGTTTTGCATCATAGCCATGATCTGTTGCTGTTTTTATTAGTGCTGTAACATCTTTTGGGAAACAACTTCCACCATATCCACATCCAGGATATAAGAAGCTATGTCCTATTCTTGAATCACTACCCATTCCTTTTCGTACTTGATCTACATCAGCTCCTACTTCATCACAGATATTTGCTATTTCATTCATAAATGATATACGATTTGCAAGCATTGAATTTGATGCATACTTGGTCATCTCAGCACTATGTACATCCATTAGTATCATTCTTTCATGATTTTTTGTAAATGGTTCATATAAGTTTTTCATGTATTCTATTGTATCAGCATCATCTGTTCCAACAATTACACGTTCTGGTCTCATAAAGTCCATTACTGCTGTTCCTTCTTTTAAAAATTCTGGATTTGATACTACCACAACTTTATAGTCTTCTCCACGTTTTTTAAGTTCTTCATTGATTATTTTATCAACTTTATCAGCAGTTCCAACAGGTACTGTGGATTTATCCACAACTATCATATCATGTGTTATTGATTCACCAATTTCACATGCTACAGCTTCTACATATTGTAAGTCTGCACTTCCATCTTCACCCATTGGTGTTCCTACTGCAATAAAGCATATTTCTGAGTTATCTAGTGCTTCTTTGAGGTTTGTTGTAAAATGAAGATTTCCATTTTGATAGTTTGTTTTTACTAGTTCTTCAAGTCCTGGTTCATATATTGGTATTATTCCCTGTTTTAATGATTCTATTTTTTCATCAATCACATCTACACAGTATACTTCATTTCCCATTTCAGAGAAGCATGCTCCTGTTACAAGTCCAACGTATCCTGATCCAATTATTGTAATGTTCATTTTGTTTTTATTCCTCCCTCTTTTTCTTTTGATTTCATCTTTTTGTAAATAAAAGTTGGGTTTCAATTTTTTTTATATTATTATTATTTATATAAAAATACTTTAATTATTTTCTATGTTATTTTACATATGATAAATCTATCATTTTCGAAAACTTTCTCTGAGTATGGTAGTTGTATTTCATTGAAATTTTGATTGTTTATTTGTTGTGTGAAGTAGTATGTTGGATAGAAACTTCCATTTACAGCCACTACACTAAGATCATCATATTTTGTTGTATTGTTCATTATAAGTGATTTATCATAAAGAACATATCCTATTTTTTCTTTATCTATGAGTTTTTTTGATGTGTTTTCTGGGTTTGCTATAAATTTGTTGAATTTATAATGTATTGGCATTTCATCTGCACTTGATATTATGGTTGCAAAAAACATGTTGTTTGATAGTATTGAATCATCCTTGTTTTCTACATTTTTAAACCAGTCAATTACTTCTTGTTCACTTGATGTAGGTGGAGCAGTCTGATATGTTGAAACTTCTGTTGTTGAATATGAATGTGTAACAGAAGGATCTTCTAAATTACTAATTCCACTAAAACATGTTACAATTATAATAGCTAATATTAATATTACACTGTATACTTTATTTTTAGTATTGAGTTTTTGAATAATTTTAGAAATACCATATCCACCAATAATAACAGCTGGAATTAAAACATAAATCAACATCCGATAAGTATAAACTGGAATTCCAAACCAGTGAAGATTACTAATAATAAATGCAACTAAAGCCCATGCAGATACAAATAACATCTCCCGATACTTAAATGAATAATATAACCCAATAACACCAAATATTAAAGGGAAAATTCCAAGACATTTAATATAACGTTCAAGACCCATAGCCTTTTGTCCCATAAACAATGACATTGGCTCATTAAAAATTGTTAAAATACCAGATATAATATCAGATGTATGAGTAGGACTAATCATATACAATGCAAATATACTACAAACACCAATAAGAATCAACATCCCAAGCATATAAATATAGCTTTTAAGAGCATTTAAGTTCTTCTGAAGATATAATTGAACAACCATTAAAATTGTAATTAATATCATGAAATAAACAAATGTTGAAAAATGAAGTGCTATAATAAGCATACTTACAATTGCAGTTAAACATGCATATGATTCTTTATCATATAATGTTGCCTCATAAAACAGATATATTCCAATAATAAATAATACAATAGATACAGACTCTGGAATTGGAAGATACATTCTGGTAAAAATAAAACTTGAAATCAGAAGTAATCCTGCCATAAAAGCTGTTAATTCATCATAAAACTTATTTGCAATATACATTATAACCCCAGTAGTACATAGTGGAACTATAATCTGAAACAATTTTGCTGTATCAAAAAGATTTAAAAATGTAATCTTTGAAACAATTATTAAAAGTATATGAAAAAGTGGCACATAACCAATTGCCTTTCCATTAGGTGCATTAAGAAGTGGATCAATAGTTGTAATTCCATGATTCATATATGTTAATGCATAATTAATATGAATATAAACATCCCAGCTAAGAGGCCACTGATAGTTTACATATAATGATAAGGTTAAAACAAAGACCATAATAATTGGAATAAGCCATAAAACCTTCTTATTTATATGTATATTTTCAAATGAAATAATGCTAAATCATCCTCCTTTACATATTTTTTTTAGTATAATAAATTATTTTTTTTTAAAGTATTGAAATTCTATTAATCTTTTTTTTCCTAGTAAGCATTTTTATCAGTTAATAATAATCCTAGTGTTTTAATAAATATTTTAACATCTATCATAACAGACCAGTTTTCAACATAGTAGATATCATGTTGTATTCGTTTAACAATCGATGTATTTCCACGATATCCATGAATTTGAGCCCATCCTGTCATTCCTGGACGTACATGATGTTTTATCATGTATTTTGGTACTGATTCACGGAATTTATTTACAAGATATGGTCGTTCAGGTCTTGGACCAATAAGACTCATATCACCTTTTAGTATATTATAAAACTGTGGAAGTTCATCAATACTGAATTTTCTGATAATACGTCCAATTGGTGTGATACGTGGATCATCTTTACGAGTCCAGTGAATGTTTTCATGAGTAGTCTCCTCATCATTTACATACATACTACGGAATTTATACATCTCAAATACTTCACCATCACGTCCTACACGTTCTTGTTTATAAATTATAGGACCTGGAGATGTAAGTTTTATTCCTACAGCTACAAGTATTAAAATTGGTGATATTATAATTGATACCACAGTTACAAATACAATATCAAATATTCTTTTAATATAATTATTATATGATATATCAAGAGGAAGATATCGTACACTAATAAGTGGAATATTATCTATTAACTCAATACTTGGATGAGATGTAATATACCGGTAATAATCTGGTATTATATCAACTCGAACTCCCATCTTTTCACATATAAATGTAACTTCTCCAAATTTCTTATAATGATGTGGTGCAATACTTACAACTACACGATCAACAATATGAGATTCAAGAATATCCTCTAAATCATTAAGTTTTCCAAGTACTTTTATTTCTGAAACTGTTCCTTCTACATTATCATCTAGAAATCCTATTACTTTATATCCAAGATATGGATTTTTCTTTATAGTTTCAACAAAATGACGTCCATACTGACCTGCTCCTACAACAAGAATATATTTTATATTAAAGTTATGAGAACGCATATAACGTAAAATAAGACGTACTAATGCTCTTTCTATTGTTGCTAGAATACTGTTTATTATTAGAAATAGTATTAGAAAATCTGCTGAAATATCTATTATTCCAAAAGTGCTTAAAACTGATAAAAATAGATATTCTATAAAGTTTACTTCTAAAATCTTTGATGATTCTGAAAAAATACTTTTATTTGTTCGTTGAGGTCTGTAAAGTTTCAATTCATAATATAAAAATAAATAACTTGGTATTAAGTAAATAAAAAACTCTAATGGTATTTTATTTGATAAGTTAAATGAATGAAAACTAAGACTTGGTATTGAAAAAGAACATATAATGGAAACTGAAATTAGCAATACAACAACATCAAATACTATATTTAAAAGATTAAATAATTGCTGATTTTCACGAATCATAAATAAGTCCTCTTCTTTATTATAAAAAAATAACTATATTGAAAAAAATGTTTTAAAAAAGAAAAAAAAGATTTTATTATTAAATTTTTTCCAACTTTTTTTTATATGTTAATATATTTATATGTTTTTTATACTATAATAAATTTAAGCAAAGAAAAAGTAAAATGTTTTAATAAACTAGTTTTTTTTATCTTAGATAGCTTAAAAGCAGTTTAAGATAATATGAAGCATAAATTCCCATGTAGATGAAGTTATTTGTAATGAAGTTATATTCATCTTTGTAATGTTTATCATAAAATATCCTCATTGAATTATGAAACTCATATAACAAACGTCTATTTTTTCCACTTGCACCTTTAAAGTGTGTTATCGTGGTTTTTCCATAGTAAATTATTTTATATCCTTCTTGTTTTATTTTATAACATAAGTCAATATCCTCACCATACATGAAATAATCCTCATCAAGACCGCCTGTAGATTCATATACACATCTAGGCATTAACATATATGCACCAACAAGACAATCAACAGGATATATTTCATGTTCATCCATGTATGATAGATTATATTTGTTAAAACGAGGACTATTTGGAAATATCTTAGATAATCCTGTCATTTTATAAAATGATACAATTGGTGTTGGAAATGATCGTCTGCATGCTTTATCAAGTGATCCATCAGGTAGTCTTACATGAGGACCTACAGCTCCTACATCTTTGTGTGTTTTTAGGTAATTTAATGTTTCATTAATTGTACCTTTATCTACTATTACATCACTATTTAAAAGAAGAATATATTTTCCTTTAGAGTTTTTAAATGCAATATTATTAGCTTTTGCAAATCCATCATTTGCAGAATTATGAATAAATTTTATATTACTATAATCTTTAAAATCATAAATTAATTGTTCTAAACTTCCATCTTCTGAGTTGTTATCAACTATAATTACTTCATAGTCAATATTTTCAACTGTATCTATTACAGATTGTATAGTTTGATGTGTAAGTTCATATGTTTTATAATTTATGATTAAAATTGATAGATCCATCCTCTTTTTAACTCCTTATACTTTTTTTATGATAGATATCTGAATGTGTTTTTTATCATGTCTAATTCAACTTTAAAATAATTTTTAATACTCCTATCTTCGAGTTTTTCTAGTTTTCTACATGTTTTTATTCCCTTAAATACTCCATCTTTATAGTAGTTATGTAAGTTTTTATTGTAGAAAAATATGTATTTTATAATTATTCCAACTGCTATAAATAGACTGTTTATTATTATCATCCATGTTGGCATATTTTTATATATAAGATAAATATTGTTTCGTGCTGATATTTCTACTTTAAATGAGTTATATTGTGATCCTGTTGATGCACTTCCAATGTGATATACAATTGAATGTGCTGCATAATATATTTTATAGCCATATAGATGTGCTCTGAAACTTAAATCCATATCTTCAACATAGCTTCCAAAGTTTTCATCAAAAAATCCTATTTTATCAAATACATCACACCTATAAAGAGCTGCTCCTGCACATGCACTAAATACTTCACCATCCTGTGAGTATCTACTTTGTGGTTTGTTATATCCTCTTTTTTTACTCCATGATAGTATTGTATATTCATCACCTGCATCTTCTATTAGATCATGATTATTAAGTTGTAGCATCTTAGATGATATTGCAAATATCTCATCATCAGATTCCATTATTTTAAGTGGATCAACTAAAAAGTCTGGATCTACTGTTGTATCATTATTAAGTAGATACACATAATCTGTTTTTGCATTTTTTATTCCACGATTTACTGTATATGCAAAACCATGATTTATGTCATTAACAAGTAGTTTTATTTCAGGATAATGTTTTTTTAAGTATTCTACACTATTATCTTCTGATTTATCATCAACAATAATAAGTTCATATGGTATGGTAGTTGCCTTTTTTAGTGATTCTATAAGGTTTATGAGTAATTTTATATTATTATAGTTCGGTATTATTATAGTTATTTTAGCTGTCATGAGGAATTTATACCACCATTTTTTCTTTTAGGAAATAAAAAAAAGTAAATTATTCTTAGTATATGTTTGTTAATTATAAGATAAAAAATAATATTATAATATTTTCCTATTTTAAAAATAAGTATTCTATATAAAAAATATCTTAGGTAGTATAATACTAAAAAAAAGAATAAGAAAAAAAGATAATGTGTAAAAAAAGGGAGGATAAGAAGAGTTCTTTTTATCTAAATCTATTTTCGATGTACAAACTCTAAATATTGATCACAAATTTCGTTAACTTCTCCTGTATTTACAATATTTCCATGATCAAGCCATATTGCTTTATCACAAAGATCACGTACCTGTTCTACTGAGTGTGATACAAATAGTAGTGATGTGTCACCACGCATAATATTACGCATTCTTTCTTTTGATTTTTGTTGGAATGATGCATCTCCTACTGATAATACTTCATCAAGAATAAGTATATCAGGATCTACTGATGTTGCTATTGAAAATGCAAGACGTGATTTCATACCTGATGAATAATTCTTAACAGGCACATCTATAAATTCTCCAATTTCTGAAAATTCAACAATTTCATCAAACTTCTTATTCATGTATGATTTTGAATGTCCTAGTAAAGATCCATTAAGAAAGATATTTTCAGCACCAGTATAGTTTAAATCAAAACCTGCACCAAGTGCAAGAAGTGGTGCAAGACTACCTTTAACTTTAACAGAACCCTTTGTTGGCTTCATAACTTGTGCTATTATTTTAAGTAGTGTACTTTTACCAGCACCATTTAATCCTATGAATCCAATCTTTTCACCTTTCTTAACTTGGAAGGAAATATCTTTTAAAGCCCAGAATGACTGAAAACGTAATTCTTTTTTAATAGCTTTAATAATATATTCTTTTAAATTGTCTGTTTTTTCTTGGTTAAGATTAAACTCCATACCTACATGTTGTACATCAATTACTACCTCATCATCCATAATAAATAATCTCCCAAATTTACTATTTAATTAAATATAATTTCTTCTTTTATTCATTCTTTTTATTTTTCATTCATTCTTTTATACGTATAATACAAATCTATCTTGGTATTTGTAGAGTAATAATATACCAATAATAAGAAGTATAATAGCACTAATAAATCCAAATAGAAGAGTTGATAAGCTATACATTTGTCCATATAAGAAACAATCCCTTAAACATACAATAAGTTGGTATAATGGATTGTACTGTTGAATGAACTGGAATGATGCTGGCACAATATCTGCTGGATAAAATATAGGCATACCATACATTAATATCATCATAAATACATTGTATAAATATTCCATATCACGGAAGAACACATTTAATGTTCCCATAATCAGTCCTGCACCAACTGTCATAATAATAAGTGCAAGAATTGGTAAACTTGCAAATACAATATAAATTGTAAATTGCACATTTAAAATTGCCATTATTACAAATAAAACTACTAATGAAAGTAGATATGTAACAAAGTTTGACAATACCGCTGAGAGTACATATAAAAATTTAGGAACATAAATAGTTTTCCAAATACCCGATGAACCAACAAGGGATCTCATAGCAGTCTTTGAACCATTAGAAAATAGTTGGAAAGCAAGAAGTCCGGTAAGATAGTAAATAGGATAGTTAGGAATACGATGAAACAATGTTGAAAATACTATTGTTAAAACTATCATAGATAATAAAGGATCTAGAAAACTCCAAAAAATTCCAAGAACAGATCTTCGATATTTAATCTTAATATCACGTCTTATTAATTCACTTAATAAGGATCTATAATTCTTCAGATCGTGAATTATCTCTTTTACCATATTCATATTTTACAATTCCTCAATATATCTTAAAAATATTAAATTATTAAAAAAAAGAAAACTTTAATAATTTATTAATATAACATGATTACTATTTTTATTGTTAAAGTTTTATATATTTTATAAGAATAAAAAAATTTTTTTTATTAAATCCATGCTAAAAAAAGATATGAGAATATTAAAAAAAAATAAGGATTACTTAAGAGATTATTCTAAAGATAATAATCCTTAATAATTTTAAATAAACTCTCAGCACGTAAATGGTATGTATGATTTTCTAATACTATTTTTTGAAGTTTTTGAACTAATTTTTCACGTTTTTGAGGATTTTTCATATAATAATTTATTTGATCTGTCAGTTGTTCTTCATTATGATATTCTGGAAGTAGTCCATTAAAAAGTTCCATATTTCCAAGTGTTCCATTTGTTATTATGAGTTTTCCCATTACAATAGCATCAAATACACGACTATTAACAGATCCATATTTTACTGTTACATGATTTGCATCATCTATAACAATACTTGTTGAAGCATATACATCAGGCATTAAATCATATGATATAAAACCTTTATGATATTTCTTAAGTTTATCATTTAATTGCCAGTTTAAACCATACAGGTTAAATTTATAATCTAAATTATCAGGATTAAGACAGTTTATAATTTCACGTTCATAATTCCAGAAACTTCCTGTAAAACAATAATCACATACGTATTCATCTTTTGGTTTTATATTTTTATTAAACATATGTGGATCTGTTGCAAGAGGATAAAATATTGCATTACATCCTGTAGTTTGTTTGATATATTCATATGATTTCATACTACTTGTGAGTATGACATCATAATTTTTGAAATATGGCATTTGAGTCCATCTTTCAAACCAATTTCTAATCCATGCTATTTTAAGATAATTATTATCTGATTGTATTTTTGAAATATCATAACGATCAAGAAGAGATATTATAACATCAACATCCTCACTTACAAAATACCAGTTATTCTGATTATCTGATGGATTTTGTGAAAGATATATTATATTCCATCCAAATTCTTCTAATGAATCTGCAAGAGTTTTTGCTGTGAAAAAATCACCTGCTGTTGTGTTTTTATCACTTTGTGTTACAACAAATGCAATTGTAAGTGGTGTTTTTGAAAATATTTTATCAGCATATATCTTATCATGATAAAACCATTTGTGAAGTTCATTTTTCCATAAATTATTAAAATATGAGTTATCTTGTATTTTGTTTGTTGTATTTTTTATGAATATTTTTATAAATTCAATATTATAGCATGTGAAGTTTTCTTTAAATAATCGTAATGCAAGATCAACAGTAGCAATTTCTAGATTATCATATTTTTCATTAAATAAAAACTTAGATAAGATATCTTTACGAGCTATGAAGCATTTACTTGATGGAGCTATTATTTGAGTAGTAGTCTGGTTTTTGAAGTTTATATCTTTTCTATTATTTGTGTAAACTGGTGTTATTGTATTATCTATTTTTTTAAAGCTTATTCCATTTGAATGAATTTGATAAGTTTCATCATCTATTATACATACACTACTTAGTGCTGTTTTTTCACGTGTTGATATGTTATTTATAAGATTTTCAAGGAAGTACTGATCAAATCTAGTATTACTATCTAAAAATAATATGTATTCACCACAAGCACTACATATTGCCTCATTTAGCATGTTAATAAGTGTATCATCAGTATATTCTACTATTGTATAGTCTGATTCATAGTCAAGATCATTATTTGTTGTATTTAATATTATAAGTTCTATATTCTGATATGTTTGACTTTGAATATGCATTAGTAGATTTTCAATGTTATCTGTTGTATTTATTATTATTGAAATTAGAGGATTTAGTTTCTGGTATGTTGATTCATGGATCTGTTGTGATTGTTGTTGTATTTGTTTTCGTATTTGTTTTTTTGATTTTTCAGATAACTTAGTTTTTTCTGATGTTTGTTTATTTTTTTGTCGTATTTCTTGTTGTATATCTTTATAGTCTTCCAGGGAGTTTTTAAGTATTCGTATTTTGTTAATGTTTTTATTATTTTTTATTTTTTCAGTTATTTTCATAATATTATAAACTCCCTGATTTTTTGATGCTCTGTTAAAAATAGTATAAGTTTATCTTTAAATGTATGTTTATTTTTTTTATCTAATATTATGTTCTTTATTTTTTCTTATTGTATAAAAAATAATTTATTAGCTTACATATTATTTACAAAAAAAGTATTATTTTATTTATAAGTTAAAATATAATCATTACTATATTATAATTAATAAAAAAAAATTTTAAATTGAGGATTAAATAAATGGTTTCAAAAAAGAAAATAGCAGTTCTTGTACTTATTGCAATAATTGTTGTTATTGGAGTTTATTTTCTTCTAACCTACCAGCAAAGTAAAGAATCCTTCTCTGGTGAACATAATATTTTAGTATTATGTACAGATCCATCAGAAAACAGACCAGGAGTTGGTGCTGTGGATATGGCATTTGTTGTTAATGTTAATGATGGTCAAATTGGAAATGTAACACCTGTATATCCAGGTGGTCTTGCTCATCCATCTTTAACGCCAACAGCAGATATGCAAGCTGAAGGTTTACATGAGTGGTATTTACATGACTCTTTATGGAGTGATGATCTTGAAAATGGTACTAAGATAGCTCAGGAAATTGTAGAATATCATACAAATATGTCTACTGACATGGTTGTTGTTGTTACACCAACAGCAATTGATGCAATGCTTAATGCAGTAGGTCCTGTTACATCAAATGGACAGGAAGTATCAAATGTTAGTTCTATAGATTTCTTACGTGAGGATCAATCAAATCATGGTGCTACACGTGGAGATGCTATTGAAAATCTTGCTCAAGGTATTATAGATGCTGCTAATAAGAATGATAAAAAATCAGAATTAATAAAAGTAGGAATTGAACAATATACTCAAGGAAATATTAAAGCTGTACCTAGTGATAAGGTTGCACAATTTATCTCCTATGAAGGTATGAACAGTCTTATAAACTAAGTATTATAAGATTTTTAGTTCTTACTTTAAACTTTTTTTAAATATTAAATTTTTAGACAAACTTTTTCTACAAAAATAAATTTTTACTTCTAATAAATTTTCTTAAAAAAACAACTTATTATTATAAAAAAAGAAAAAATATGAAAAAAAGGGGGGAGTAAAAGGGTATAATAATTTATAATTGTAATGCTGCACTTCGTGCTTCATCAATAATTTCTTGTTCATTTAGTGTTGTAAGCTGTTTATCTTTAAGTAGTATTTTTCCATCACATATTAGAGTATTAACATCACTACCAAGTGCTGCATATACAATGTTGCTTAAAGGATCAATTAGAGGAACCATATGTGCAACATTTGTATCAACAAGTACAATATCAGCAAGTTTACCTTCTTTAAGTTCACCTGTATTTACACCAAGTGCTTTTGCTCCATTTACTGTTGCCATATTAAATGTTTGACGTGTTTTAAGAACTTCAGGATTTAGTGTATTTACTTTCTGCATTAATGCTGTTAGTTTCATTTCACTAAACATGTCAAGATTATTATTTGATGATACACCATCTGTTCCTATTGTAGTATTAACACCATTTTCAAGATAATCTGCTACTGGTGCTATTCCTGATGCTAGTTTCATGTTACTTGATGGATTATGTGATACTGTTACACCACGTTCTGATAAAAGTTTTATTTCATCAGGTGTTGTCCATACACCATGTGCTGCAATTGTATCTTCACTTAATGCTCCTAGTGTATCAAGATATTTAAATGGTGTCATACCATGTTCATTTTTAATAAGATCTACTTCATCTTGTGTTTCTGATACATGAATATGAAGTTTAAGATTATTATCAGATGCGAGTTTTACTGATTCTTGAATTAATTCTGCTGAACATGTATTTGGTGCATGTGGTGTTATTGCAACTTTTATACGTCCATCTGCTGTGTTATGTGATGATTTTATGAGTTCTTTTGCATTTTTAAGTTCTTGTTTTCTTTTTTCATCATCAAATAAATCAATCATTCCATATCCTAGTGTTGCACGTATTCCAGCTTCTTCTACTGCTTTTGCTGTTTGTTGCATATAAAAATACATATCATTAAACATTGTAGTTCCAGTTTTAATCATTTCAACCATAGCAAGACGTGAACCTGCATATACAAGTTCATCTGTAAGATTAGCTTCACGTGGCCAGATATAATCATTAAGCCATGTTTGAAGTGCTTGATCATCACCTACACCACGAAGAAGTGTCATTGCAACGTGTGTGTGAGTATTAACAAGACCTGGCATTGCAATTTTATCATGTGCATCAATTACAACTTCAGCATCATTATCATTTAATTTACTACTAATTTCCTCAATTTTATTATCAACAACTAGTATTGAATTTCTATGTACCTCATCTGCTATTATTATTGGATCTTTTATAAGAATAGATGTTGTTTGTGTCATAATATCTTTAAATCTCCACCATTATATTTCTAAAATTATATTTTTTTTAATAATTTTAATTTTATTTTTTAAAATATAATAACATTTTTTAATAACTTTTTATTAAATTATCAAACTCCCCTCCTTTTTATCTTAATAAGTATTAAATACAGTTACAACAAATATATACTAACATATATATTATAAAGGAGTGAATTAAAACATGAATTACAACCCACCATCAGATGTTATAATTTACGACACCACTCTTAGAGATGGGGAACAAACACCTGGTGTTACGATAACAACTGATGAAAAAATTACAATTGCAGAAAAATTAGATAAACTTGGAGTAGATGTTATCGAATTGGGTTTCCCAGCAGCATCTCCTGGAGAACAGGAAACATTTAAGGAAGTAGCACAACTAGGCTTTACATCCCAAATCAGTGGACTTGCACGAGCATTAAAACCTGATATTGACAAAGCTATAGATGCTGATGCTGACTATATACACACATTCATTGGAACATCACCCCTACACCGGGACTTTAAACTTAAAAAATCCAAAGAAGAAATTATGGATTTAGCAGTAAATGCTGTTGAATATATTAAAGATCATGGAATAACAGCAGAATTCTCATGTGAAGATGCAACACGAACAGAACTTGACTACCTACTTGATATGTATAAGGCAGTAGAAGATGCTGGAGTTGATAAAATCAATGTACCAGATACTGTAGGTGTAACAATACCAATACGTATGAATGAATTAATTGGTAAAATATATGAAAATGTAGGAGTACCTATAAGTGTACATTGTCATAATGACTTTGGACTTGCTGTTGCAAACACATTAGCTGCAATAGAAGCAGGAGCTAAACAAGCACAATGTACCATTAATGGACTTGGTGAACGTGCAGGAAATGCATCACTTGAAGAAATTGTAATGGCACTTAATAAATCATATAATATACACACAAACATAAATCATAAACTTCTTGTAAATACATCAGAAACAGTATCAAGAATAACAGGTGTGAAAATGCCACCAAACAAAGCAATTGTTGGAGAAAATGCATTTGCACATGAAGCTGGAATACATGTACAAGGAATTCTTGAAAATAGTGAAACATATGAAGCATTACAACCTGAAGAAGTAGGACATAAAAGAAGAATTGTTCTAGGAAAACTAACAGGTGCAAATGCTGTACATGCAAAGCTTGATGAATATAATATAAACTTATCTGATGAACAATTTGATCAACTACTTGCAAAAATTAAATCTCTTGGTGATGCAGGAAAAGTAATTACAGACATTGATTTTAGATCAATAGCAGAAGCAATACAAGGAAAACCAACAGAAGAAAGAATAAAACTACTTGGTATAAGTGTAATGACAGGAGATAATACTCTTCCTACTGCAACTGTAAAATTAGATCTTGATGGAACAGTTAAATACCGAGCAGAAACAGGAGTTGGACCAGTTGATGCAGCATTAAAAGCAATACAATCACTAGTAGGTGAAATTGTAAATATTACACTTGAAGAATATCATATTGAAGCAATAACTGGTGGAACAAATGCATTAGGAGAAGTATTTGTAATAGTAGTCGATGAAGATGGAAATAAAGCAACAGGACGTGCAACACATGAAGATATTGTACGTGCAAGTATAGATGCTATCATATCATCAATAAACAAACTTCTAATGCTAAGAAAATAACTCTATAAAAAAAGAGTAATTAATTAGTAAATTATATAAAAAAAATCCTTAAGTATATATAGATAATATTAAATACATTAAAAAATATAACTTAAATTAGAACTATAAGGAAATAAAATTTAATATATTGTAGTTTACATTTACGGAGGAAAATGAAATGGCAGAAGAAAATATCGTATACATTGGAAATAAACCAGTAATGAACTATGTATTAGCTGTAGTAACACAAATGAACAGCGGAGTAACAGAAGTAATATTAAAAGCAAGAGGAAGAGCTATAAGCAGAGCAGTAGATGTAGCTGAAATCGTAAGAAACAGATTCATCTCAGATGTAGATGTTGAAAGTATTAACATAAGCACTGAAGAAATCGTTGGAAATGAAGGAACCTCCTCTAACGTATCCGCTATTGAAATAAAATTAAG
This sequence comes from Methanosphaera cuniculi, assembly GCF_003149675.1. Lineage (NCBI taxonomy): Archaea > Methanobacteriati > Methanobacteriota > Methanobacteria > Methanobacteriales > Methanobacteriaceae > Methanosphaera > Methanosphaera cuniculi. The sequence continues at coordinate 18,473 of NZ_LWMS01000003.1, forward strand.
CAAATAGATTTAAAACTATAATAAATATTTTTTTTTAGAAATAGAAGAAAAGAGTCTAAACACTAGACAAAATTATAAGATTTTTTTTGGAGAAAAATAATTTTTTAAACTTTTCTTTTATTTTTATTTCAAAATTTTTTAAATAAAAAAATGAACATACATTCCTTATATAATTTGAATTATATAATATACTTAAAAATAAATTAATCCCACACACTATATTTTAACCACCCATATAAACCAGATTAATAAATAATCTCTTTTTTTAAATAATATAATATAAAAATTACCTAATTTTAGAAGTAAAATAATTAATTTCCATACTTAATTTAAAGTAGCTAATTTTAAAATAATAAAAAAGTATTAGTATTTTCTAAAAAATAAAAAAAAAGAGGTAGATAAAAAAAATATTTTCTACCTAAAAAATAACATTAATTAGTTCTTATTTTTTCTGTTTTTTACGACTTTGTATCTTTTTATATATTGCAACTAGTGCAACTATTACTACAATTATTGCAACTAAATATGTTGTATAGATACTCATAGGTGCAATTTGCTCATCAGTATTAAGTGAATATACATTACCATCACTAGATGTCATAAATAATGATCCACCACTTGTCACAGCTGATGATACAGTTCCTGATATATTAGGAATATAACCAGGATTATAACTCCATACTCCATTTCCTGTGAATTTATTATATATATTCATACTTCCTGAATCTGTTCCTACAGCAATATTGTTACCAAATATTGATGGTGTTGAATTTATAGCTGAACCTACTGATATATTCCATTTTTTAAGACCATCACGTAAATCAAGTGCATAAAGATCTCCTTTTTCAGTTCCAACATACACTGTGGATTGTCTAATATCAGCTGATACAGATCCTGTTACTGATGATTCTGCATTATGTTCCCATACTTCTATACCATCATTTGCATTTAATGCATATACTTGGTTATCTTCAGATCCTATGAATACTTTTCCATCACATACTGCAGGTGATGATTTTACATTATCTCCTGTTGCAAATGACCATTTTACTGATCCATCATTAATATTTAATGCATATACTTTATCATCATCAGATCCTATGTAAAGAGTATCACCATCTATGGTAGGTGATGATTGAACTGCATCATCTGTTTTAAATTTCCATATTACAGATCCATCATTCTGATTTAATGCATATACATATCCATCATCTGATCCGAAGAATATTTTACCATCAGCTACTGCTGGTGTTGTTTGTATTGAATCATCAGATTTAAATTTCCAGTTTAATGTACCAGTTTCTGCATTATTTGAGTAAAGATATCCATCATCACATCCTGTGAATACAGTATTTCCTGATATTGATGGTGTTGATTTTATTGCTCCATCCATATCATATGTCCATGTTTCATTTCCATCTTGTGCATCTAGTGCATATAGTTTTCCACTATCTGATCCCACATATAGTATATTACCTGATAATGCTGGTGGTGCTATTATTGATCCATCTAATTTAGTTGTCCATTCCTGAGTTGAGTATGATGTATCTTGTGATATGTATCCTGTATGTCTTGGGTTATCCTGAAACATTGGCCAATCAGTTGCTGTTGTTGATGTAAGTGTTGCTAACATCATACATGTGATAAGTAGTATTACTCCTATCTTTTTATTTAATTTCATAACTTAAACCTCTTTAAAAATTTTTATATGTCCCGATCAAATCTGGATACTCCTATTATGAAGAATATTAATCCAAATACTATTAATATTAATAGATCTATTCCAATATCTCCTAATCCTCCACCTTGAAGCATTACTGATCTAAATGCATTGTTAGAATATGTTAATGGTAGGATATATGATAGTTTTTGTAGGAATAATGGCATTGTTTCAACAGGGAAAAATACTCCACTTACAAACATCATTGGCATTGCTACAGGCATTATCATATGCATATAGTCTTCTTGTGTTTTTGCTGTTGCTGAAAACATCATTCCAAATCCTACAAAACAGAATAATGATATAAGTATCACAAGGAATAATAGAAGATAGCTTCCATTTATTGTAACATTAAATATCAGTACTGCAGATACAATTAGTACAAATGCACTAATTAGTTGTTGTATTATTTGTGATGCTATTTTTCCTGCAATTACTGTTGATACACTTGTTGGTGTCATGAAAAGTCGTGCTAATTCTCCACGTTCACGTTCACCTGCTATGGTATTTCCCATTGTCATCATTGATGACATATACATTGTCATTGCAAGAACACCAGGTAAAAGGTAATCCATGTAGTCAATATCACCAAATATTTTATTTACTTGTAAGTTAATTGCATTTGCTGCTTGTTGTACTATTCCAGGATTTGTATTAGCATTTACTTGTTGTGTTGCTATGTTTTCTGATATTGATGCAAATATTTGCTGTGTTATTGGTACTAGTGTTTGTGTCGTCATTTGTTGTGACGAATCAATGTATAATACCGCGTTTCGAGTCGTGTTTTCTTCATAGTTGGCAGGCAGTATTATGGCCGCCTTATATTTTCCATTATCAACATCTTCTTTGGCTTCATCAGGATCTGATACTATATCTTTTACATCATATGTTTGATCTGATTTTATTGCATTTATTGTTAGATCTGTTATATCCCCACTTGATTGTTTTACAATTACAACAGGTGTATTTTCAACTGATCCACCCATTCCCCATCCACAAAGTGCTACCATGATTATTGGGAAAAATAATATAGAGACGAATTGAACTTTATGTCTCCACATGTAGAGAAGATCTTTTTTTATCATCCATTTTACTTTATTAGCTTCCATCTTTAAGTTCTCCTCGTTTTTTTGCTGTTATAGCTACAAATACATCCTCAAGTGTAGGATCATTTGTTTTTACTGATGCTATGTTTCCACCATTTGATAGAATTGTTGTTATTACATAATTTACTGATGTTTTTGATCGTTTAAGATCTATGTTTAATCGTCCATTTCCAATATCTTCAACTAGTTTTACAACGTCTAGATTTTCTAGTGCTTCTATCATTTCTGGTGTTTTGTTTGATACCATTACTGTGATTTTTTCATCTTCATCTGTTAGTGATGAGCGTAATTGTGCTATTTCTTCCTGGTTTTCTGGATTGTTTTCTAATTCTAGTGTTGTGATCATTTCACGAATGTGTTTGTTATTTTCTTCTCGATTTTTTAGTAGTTGATCTTTTAGTCCTTGTGGTGTATTGTGTGCTACTACTTGACCTGCATCTATAATGTTTATTGTATCACAGATTTTATCTACTTCGTACATGTCATGTGAACATAAAATGATTGAGTTTCCATCTTCATTAAGTTCTACCATTAAATCCCATAGGACACGTTTGGTTGTAGGATCAAGTCCTACTGTTGGTTCATCTAGAAATAGTATTTCAGGATTATGTACAAGACTTGCTACAACTGATGTTTTTTGTTGCATTCCACCTGATAGGTTTTTTACATATTTATTTTGTGCATATTTTATATCAACTAAATCTAGTAGATCATCTATTTTTTGATCTTTTATTTTTGGATCTACATTATAGAAGTCTGCACATAGTTCTACGTTTTCACGTACTGTTAGATCTGAATATAGACTTACCTTTTGTGGTACCATTCCTATTTTAAGTCTTACATCATCAGGTTGTGTTGTTATGTCATATCCTGCTACTTTTGCACTTCCAGATGTTTTTGGTATTAGGCATGTTAGCATTTTTATTGAGGTTGTTTTTCCTGCACCATTTGGTCCTAGGATTCCTCCAATTGTTCCTTTTTCAATGTATAAATTTAAGTTGTTTACTGCTTTAAATCCATCATAATCTTTTACTAGATCATGTGTTTCTATTGCATATTGCATCTTTCATTCACCCCCGAATTTTTTTATTTTATCATTGTCATCTATGAACATGTCTTTGATGAATAATAATGTTAAATCCGGTACTTCTTTGTTGCGTATGAATTTTTTTAGGGAGTTTAAGAAATCTTTTCCTTTTTGTGTTATTTCATATGCTTTTATTTCTTTTTTACCGTTAAGTTCTTTTTCACTTTTTATTAGTCCTTCATCTTCAAGGTTGTGTAGTATTGGATAAATTGTACTTCCATGTACTTTTTTTCCATCATGTATATCCTTGAATTGTTCGTTTATTTCTGCAATTATTGCATAGCCATGTGTTTTTCCTTGTCCTATTAGCCATAGTATGAAGATTTTTCGAACACCACTCATTAGTGAATAGAGAAACTTTTTGCTCATGAATGAGAGATCTTCTTGTTTTTCATCCACAATTTTTGCCTCTAAAATTTTTTTTATTATATGTTTTTTTTATCATAAAAAAAAGAAGAGAATTGTTTTATTTTTTTTTTATCATAATAAAGAAAAAAAATGTTTTTTTTTTCAATGTTTTATTTTTTTAAGTACAAAATAATATATGTATAAAATATTATATATAATTTAAAATTTATATAATAAAAAAGTTATATCACATCTTAGTTTAAAAAATGTATTTAATTATCTTTTTTTTTATAATGAATACTAATATTAGAAAGATAAAATATCTTTTTTTTATAATGAATACTAATATTAGAAAGATAAAATAAACCTATTAAAAGAAAAAAATCAAATAAGATAAACACATAAAAAAATAGGGGATAAAAATAAGATGACATCAAAAGTATACATCACAAAGACTGATAAAATAACACCAGTAAAAATCAAAGAAATACTAAAAAAATCACAATTCATAAAACAATTAAAACCAGATGAAAAAATAGCAATAAAAACCAACCTACTTGATGTAGAAAATAAAGGATTCGTATCACCAAAATATATGGATAAAATCACAGAATTAATAGAATCAAAAAATGCAAAAGCTGAACTAATTGATACAAATCATATCTACCACGTTGAAAATGACACACAATATCACTACTCAAATAATATAAAACAAAAAATAATAGATGATTCTAAAAATACAGATATTAAAATAGATTCAAAACTACTAAAAAAAGTAATTAAATCAACAGAAATAGATGAATATGATAAACTAATTATCCTAACAAAATTTAAACCACACTACCTAATAGGACTAGAAGGTGCAATAAAAACAACTGGTGTAGATTTAAATGTGAAATCAGGAAAAATAGAATTATACAAACAAGCAGCACCATTCATATCAAAAATAGGATGTCTTGCATGTAAACTATGTGCACAAGAATGTCCAACAAAAACCATAACAATAAACTCAATAGCAGAAATAGACTATTCAGGATGCATTGCATGTAACTATTGTATACGAGTATGTCCAACAGATGCAATAAAACCAAACAGAATAAAAACAGATCTCCTAAATCAGGCAATAGCAGAATATATGAAAACAATAACACAAAATAAAGACATAATATACATAAACATACTAAATGATATAAGAGCAGATTATGAACATACACAAATTGGAGATCATAAAATAGTAGATGATATTGGAATACTAATGAGTCAAGATCCAGTAGCATTAGATCAAGCAAGCTATGATATAATAAACCAGAAACCTGGAAATAAAAGTCCTGAACTTAAAACCAACTACCTTCCAGGTGAAGATAAAATAGCAGGACTATGGAGAACAATAGATGCACAACAACAACTAAACATAGCAGAAGAAGAAAAGCTAGGAACTACACAATATGAACTAATACACATATAATAAATTAGCTAAAATTAAATAAATTAACAAAAACATAATAAACAAATAACTATTAAAATTCACACAAAGAGATAAGACAATGAAACAAATAGATGAAATAAATGAAAAACTAGCTCAAAATAATTATATATCAAATGATCATATAAATACCACATTATTTCTAGCAGGAAAACTAAAAAAACCAATCCTAGTTGAAGGACCACCGGGAACAGGAAAAACAGAACTTGCTAAAAAAATAGCAGAAAGTTTTGATCGTGATTTTTTCCGTATACAATGCTATGAAGGAATAACATATGAACAAGTAGTAGGAGAATGGAATTACCAAAAACAACTCTTAAATCTTGAAGCAGCACGAGATAAAGATGAAGATATGACCATATTTTCTGATGAATTTTTCATACAAAGACCACTACTAACAGCATTTAGCAATGATAAACCATCAGTTTTACTAATTGATGAAATAGATAAAGCAGATGAAGAACTAGAAAGCTTTCTTCTACAAGCACTAGGAGAAGGTGAAATTACAGTAAATGATCTGGATACATTTGAACTTAAAAATGATCTTATTGTAGTATTAACTTCAAATGCACAAAGAAATCTACTTGATGAGACAAAAGATCGGTGTCTTTACTTATATATTGACTATCCTGAGTTTGAACGTGAAGTAAGTATTGTAAAAAGAAGAGTGCCTGATGCTAGAGACGATATGGTAGATAATATAGTTGATAAAACACATAAAATACGAAAATTAGATCTTGCTAAAAAACCATCAATACGTGCAACAGTTGACTGGGTAGAATCATTAATTGCACTAGGAGAAGTACAACCAACACGTGAAGCATTAGAAAATACACTTAATGTAGTAGCTAAAAATCAGGAAGATCGAGAAAAAATAATAGAAGAAATACTAAATAAAATATGAAAAAAAGTTGTTTTTTTTTAGTAATTTCAAAATAATTAATTAACCTCCCATAATACTTTTTTAGATTATATCAAGAATTTCAGATAGCTTATTTACTGTGTGATCTACCTTACATAAGAGGTATTCTGGTAGTTCTTCTTTTTGTTCAAGGTTAAGTATTGAAATATCAGCACATTCTAATGCAAGTTCATCATTAAGATTATTTCCTACCATACATACAGTATAACCCATGTTTTGTATTTGTTTTACAATTTCTGATTTTTCTTTTCTGTTTGCTGTATCATATGTATTTGATTTTTTAATTCCTAGTATTGTTGCTATTTTCATGAGTGATTCATGATTATCTCCTGATGCTATGTATACTTCAAAGTTTAAGTCTTTAAGTTTTTTAATTGTAGATTTTGTTGTATCAAAAAATACTCCTCCTGCTGTGAAAACATAGTTAATATTTCCTTTTTGTGTATCTATTATTAGTGCTGATCCACTGCATATTTCTATGTTAAATTTATCTATGAGTGTTGTAGCTGTTTTTGTAATTTGATTTATTGTTGTTGTGTCTTTTTTGAGTTTTTCTAGGAGTTCATCTTTTGTTATTGGTATTTGTGAGTAGCTTATCTCGAATTTGTCTTTGTTTTGTTTCATGTAGTTATATATTCGTGTGTTTGGTTTTTGTGTTTGTATTATTTGTGGTGTTGGTTGTTGAAATACTACTATTATTTGATTTGGATTTTTATTAGCTATACCTATAGTATTAGTTTCAAAAAATATTGTATTATCATGTGTGTTTTTTATTGCTGTTATTCTTTTAAGAATTGTACCTGCATTATCAAAAACTATTGCTTTCATTATATCATCTTTTAATTAAAATTAGTATCATTGTATTAAATTCTATTTTCTAGTAGAATAATATAAAATTTTCAAGTATGTAAAAAAAAAGTAAAAAAAGGAGAATAATATAAGAAAAGTATCTGCTAATTTCTTATAATGTTTTAGTATCAATACCTTCAATGTAAAGAAGTTTATCATAGTCAAATACTTTTCTTGGACAGATTCTTACACATCTAAGACATGCACTACCATCACAAAGATCTGATCTGATTGTTGCTACTTGATTTTCGATTTTAAGTGCTTTTTCTGGACATTCATCAGCACATATTTGACAACTAGTACATCCTTCAAATTCAGCTGTGAGTTTAGTACCTACTTCTTCTATGATTGAAAGACCATTTTCTCCTAGATCTGGTATATCACTATCAAAGAGTCTGTGTATTTCTGGATCTTCTTCTACTTCTGGTATATTACCATATCCATACATTTCAAGCCATTCATCATATTTCCACATTGGCATGTTTTGTTCACATACAGCAAGTTCTAATCCATAAATTTTTTCAAATATTTCAGATGTTGCAAGTGTTATATGGTTTCCACGCATTCCATCTGCTACAACTTGAAGTTCATCAAGTAAGTCAGGATTTTCTACTATATCACGTGCCATTGCAAGTGATGTGTTACCTATCTGGTAAATATCAAATGAACATGCAGGGATTTGTCCAACCATAAGTGATTTATTAGGATCTACATAGAATCCACTTGCTCCTGCCATATATACAGCATCAATATCTTCAAGTTCAATATCAGCTTCTACACAAAGAGTAATGTGAGCTGCACGGAATGCTCCTAGTGCTTTTCCTATTTCTGTCATATCTTTTTCAGATAAGTATATTCCATCTTGTAGATTTATTTTATTATTTTCTGTTTTAATATCAGGTATTGATATAACACCTTGTTCTGTACCTACAGCATATGCTGATATTACACCTGTACCTGTAATACCTTTTGCTTTAGTTTCACTTTCTGATTCTTCAACTATAGTACCATCTGTGATATCTACAAGATCTCCTTGTTGTACTATAAGATCATCATCAAGTACTTCATTTATCCAGTCTTCTTCATCTTCAGCTTTCACATCACATATTGCACCAGGTGATGCAAGCATACCACATTCAATTGCTTGTCCTTCCATTGCAGGTCCTGCTGCTGCTGAACATGAATAGATTTCACCATCAATTACAAGTGCAATTTCTGCATTTGTACCAAAGTCTGATACAAGATATATTCCTTCTTTATTTACAACATCTGATTTTACAAGCATAGCAAGTGCATCTGCTCCAATTTCGTGTTTTATACTTGGTGGAATGTATACTTCTGCATCTTTGTTTATTTCAAGATCAATATCTCCAGGTTTTACAATTTGTGCATTTCTTTTTGGAGGTTCAATTTGAAGTCTTTCCATTGCATTTGTTCCCCAGTATGCTAGGTCACGAATTTCTATGTTTTGGAATAATGATAATTGAATTGGGTTTCCACATACAGCAAATCTTACTATTTTTTCTTTATCAACACCAAGTTGATCCACAACTTTATTTACAGCTTCCATTAAAAGTTCATGTGCTTCTTCACGTCCTACATTTACAGCAAAGTGAAGATGGTCCATTACATTTGCTCCTGGTATTGGATGTCTTAGTGTTACAGTTGTTCCTATTGTACTATTATCTTCTATACGTAATGCTTGTGCACGAATACCACTTGTTCCAATATCCATTGCTATTGCATATTCTTCTGCCATTTTATCACCTATTATAATATCATTTTTCTAGTGTTTATTTAAAAAAAATATTTTATTTTATTAAAGAAATTTGTATTAAAAAAATCTTCTTCGTATTGATATTTTTTTCTTTTATTTACTATAATATATGATATGGTATTTTTTAGAATATAAATATAATTAAAATTTTTTTAATAAAAATAGCACTATTTAACTTATTGTTTATGTAAAATTAGTAATTTTAATAAGTTTAATTTAAGTTAAGAATTGATTTAGAATTTAATTATAAAAATTAGATAAAAAAATTAGTTTTTAATGTTAAGTGATGTTTAAAAAAAAATAAAAGATAAAAGTCTAAATAAATTAAACTTTTACCAGTTTCCTAAAAACAATTGAAATCATTATAGGTAAACAATTTTCTGTGGTTAATCTAGGAGTATGCAGCTACGTATTCTCCAACAATGTCAGAGTATTCGTTTCTGATGTCTTCCCATGTTTTACCATCATCTACAATAGCATCTGCGAGTTTTGGTACGTGGTATGCTTCTACACCGTAGAATGTTTGTGGTGATTCTTCTACGAAGTCACGACGTACAGCTCCTCCTCCACATCCAATAGGTGTGTCGATTCCTGCTTCTTGTAATGCTGCTGCAATTTTTGCAAATTCAGTCATTGTTGTTGTCATTAATGCTGTTGCTGTCATTAATACAGGTTCATTTTCTTGTGCTTGTTTTACTACTTCTGCTGTTGGAACGTCACGACCAAGGTCTACTGCATCGTATCCGTTAGCATTTAAGAACATAACAATTAAGTTTTTACCGATGTCGTGTGGGTCTCCTTCTACAGCAAAGGTCATTACAGGTGCTTTTGTATCGGATTTGTGTCCGAGTTTTTCTTCACAAAGAGCTACTCCACTCATCATTGCATCTCCTGCAAGCATGAGATCAGGTAAGAAGAATTCACCTTTGGTGTAAAGTGCACTTACTCCATCCATACCTTTCATTAAAGCGTTGTTAATGAGGTCGATTGGGTCTTCTCCTGCATCGAGTGCAGCTTGTACTTGTGCATCACATTCTTCTTTGTCACCGTATAGTACGGTTAAAGCGAGGTCTCTTTTTACACCTTCTTCTTGTGGTAAGATTTCTGCTACTTCAGGGTCATCTTCTGGTTTGAGAGCTGGACCTTCGATTTTCACATTGTATCTTATAGCAATATCATCGTATCCGTTATCTGCGAATACTGCTTCATCATATTTTTTTAATGGACTTTCAGACATAATTTTACACTTCCTTATTTAATCTTATAATTCATATTGTGATGGGTCGTGTTCTTTTACTTTTCTTCCGTATCGTTTGATACATGTTTTTACGAATTTATCTTGTTCTTCTGGTAATTGTTCAATTGTTTTTTGAGCAGAGTCTAATGTATCTCTTTCGAATCTTGTTAAGTACATTTTTTTAGCATCTACTGCTTCGTTGATTATATCACATGCTTCAAGTGCTGCTGCACGTGATCTGAGGTAGATGTCTTCTCCGTCTGCAACGATTGATTCACCAATTCTGTAAGCATTATCATATGCAATTACGAGAGCTTGTGGATCTCGGTATTTGTCTGCTAATGTGTACATATCTCTGAGTGTTTCTTCTTCTCCCATTTTGGTTGCGGTGTTCATTAATGCACATTCGTAACCTAATGATTGTAGCCATACACCTGTTGTTGGTCCACCCATTTCTTCTCTGTTGTATACAGATTCGTTACTCCAACAGTCTACTACTGCTGCTGCTAAGTTACCCATTAAGTCTGAGTGAGCACATGTTGCGTTTTTACCTTCAGCACAAATTGGTACTCCACCAATAGCTTTTACGATAGGGTTTTCGTATCCACAGTCTTTTGTAGGTCCGGTTGCACCACATTCAATAGCTACAAGACTTCTTGCTCCTGCAATTGCTCTTGTAATAGCTGCGAGTGTGTGTGATACGTTTTTACTGGTTAATCCTCCACCAAGGAACATTGCAGTGTTAGCTTGTGCACAGTCTGTGTCTCCACCAGGTACACAGTAGTCGTATTTACTTGCAATGTCTACAATTTTTGGCCACATGTAGCCCATATCGATTGATCCTAATACACCGATACCGTATAAGATTGCACGGATATCTCCACGAGCAATACCGTAGTCTGATACTACTTTACCACCAATGGTTTCTACACATAAGATTGATGCTCCATTTTCTGCACATGCTTCGAATGATTCATCCATTTTTACGTCAAAGTCTGATCCTCTTAATCCACCCATATCTTCTTCACGAATATCTGCGATGGTTGACATTAAGGATGCTTTTGTTCCGTATTTGTCGTGTAATTCTTCAAGTTGTTCTACTTGAACTGCTGTTGTTTTTGCAGAAATTTCTGCTGATTTTGTTTGTTGTGCTACGTGTTCTTGTTCAATTTGGAGTGTTGGTAATCCTATTGCTGCTGCACGGTCACATGCTGAAAATGCAATGTTTTTACATGTAGCAACCATACCTTCTACACTTGTTTCTGATCCTTCTGCAGGAGCTACTTTAATGTTAGGTATTACTTCACCTACTCCTAATTTAACATCAAATCCGTATTCTACAGGATTTGCTGCTTGTCCAAATACTAAATCATTTACTGATTTTGTTTCCATTTTTGTAAAACGTTTTAATACCATAAATATTCACCAAATTATATAAATCATATATAAATTGTTTATTATACCCACATAAAATTATTATTAAATTGCTGTATTAATTCTATGAATTCTTTTTCATACATTAATACTTTCACTTATTAATTTTAGTACATGATATATAAAAATGTTTATCATACCCTTTAAAATTGAAAATTGATTAATTATTGTTATTTTTTAGTAATATACTACCCTTTTTTGTTTTAGATAGATAAATAAGTTTAAATTAGTATTTTTTTAAAAAGAAAGTTTAATAAAAAGTAATACCTTTTTTTAAAGAATTTAGTAATAATACAAATTTTTATTAATTTATTACTAGTAAATTGGAAAAAATTTTTTTAAATATTGCAAAATAATATTTTATGAATTAAAAATTAAGTAAATTTTAATTAATTGCAATAAATTCTAAAAAAATAACATTTAACAAAAAAAGTTAGTCTTAATATACGATAAGAAAATTTTAAGTTAATTGCAATAAATTCTAAATAAAAAGTAGAGTCTATAAAAAAAGGGGAGTTTAGAAAAAAGAATAAAAAAAATAAAAGTAAGATCCGAAGATCCTACTTCTACATCATCATACTTAGGAGTATGCTGCTACGTATTCTCCTACGATGTCAGCATATTCGTTTCTGATGTCTTCCCATGTTTTACCGTCATCTACAATAGCATCTGCGAGTTTTGGTACGTGGTATGCTTCTACACCGTAGAATGTTTGTGGTGTTTCTTCTACGAAGTCACGACGTACAGCTCCTCCTCCACATCCTACTGGTGTGTCGATTCCTGCTTCTTGTAGTAATGCTACGATTTTACCGAATGCTGTCATGGTTGTTGTCATTAATGCTGTTGCTGTTACTAATGCTGGTTTGTTTTCTTCTACAGCTTTTACAACATCTGCACTAGGAACGTCACGACCAAGGTCTATTGCATCGTATCCGTTAGCGTTTAAGAACATAAGAATTAAGTTTTTACCGATGTCGTGTGGGTCTCCTTCTACAGCACAACATACTACAGGTGCTTTTGTATCTGCTTTGTGTCCGAGTTTATCTTCACAAAGAGCTACTCCACTCATCATTGCATCTCCTGCAAGCATGAGATCAGGTAAGAAGAATTCACCTTTGGTGTAAAGTGCACTTACTCCGTCCATACCTTTCATGAGACCTTCGTTAATAAGGTTTAATGGGTCTTCTCCAGATTCTAGTGCTTTTGCGGTGTCTTCGTCACATTTATCTTTGTCACCGTATAGTACATCTAAAGCGATTGTTCTTAATGTTCCTTCTTCTTGAGGTAAGATATCAACTACTTCTGGGTCTTCTTCAGGTTTAAGAGCTGGACCTTCGATTTTTACGTTGTATCTTATTGCTATTTTATCATAATCTGTGATTTTATCATATAATTTATCTAAATTACTTGCCATTTCTACACACATCCTTTAATTTTTTTTAATATATAATTTCCTACTTATTCTCCAACCTTTATACTTATAATTCGTATTGTGATGGGTCGTGTTCTTTAACTTTTCTTCCGTATCGTTTAATACATGTTTTTACGAATTTAGCTTGGTCATCAGGTAATTGTTCGTAAGTTTTTTGTGTTGAATCGAGTGTATCTCTTTCAAATCTTGTTAGTAAGATACGTTTTTCTTCTACAGCTTCGTTAATTAATTCACATGCTTTAAGTGCTGCGTTACGTGATCTGAGGTAGATATCTTCTCCGTCTGCTACGATTGCTTCACCGATTTTGTAAGCGTTGTCGTATGCGAGGATAACTCCTTGTGGATCTCGGTATTTGTCAGCTAATGTGTATGTGTCTCTTAATTCTTTGTTTGTTCCGATTTGGGTTGCGGTGTTCATTAATGCACATTCGTAACCTAATGATTGTAACCATACTCCAGGTGTTGGTCCACCCATTTCTTCTCTGTTATATACAGATTCGTTACTCCATACATCACAAACTGCTGCTGCTAAGTTACCCATTAAGTCTGAGTGAGCACATGTTGCGTTTTTACCTTCTGCACAGATAGGTACTGATGCTATTGATTTTACAATAGGGTTTTCGTATCCACAGTCTTTTGTAGGTCCGGTTGCACCACATTCAATAGCTACAAGGCTTCTTGCTCCTGCAATTGCTCTTGCTACTGCTGCGATTGTGTGTGATACGTTTTTACTTGTTAAAGCTCCTGCAAGGAACATTGCAGTGTTAGCTTGTGCACAGTCTGTATCTCCACCTGCAACTATGTTGTTTTTCTTTGCTATGTCTACAATTTTTGGCCACATGTATGCCATATCAATTGAACCGAGTACTCCGATACCGTATAAGATAGCTCTTACGTCTCCTCTTGATATACCGTAATCTGATACTACTTTACCACCAACGGTTTCTACACATAACATTGATGCTCCGTTTTCTGCACATGCTTCGAAAGATGCATCCATTGCTTGGTCTAATTCTGATCCTCTTAGACCGTTTTCTTCTTCTCTCATATCAGCTACTGTTGACATTAAAGATACAGCTGTTCCGTATTTTTCGTGTAACTCTTCGAGTTGTTCCCATTGTACAGCTGTTGTTCTTGCTGATGCTTCTTCACTAATGGATTGTTGTTGTACGTGTTCTTGTTCTATTTGTATTGCTGGTAATCCTATACCTGCTGCACGTTCACATGCTGCAAATGCAATGTTTTTACATGTTGCTACTAATCCATCTATACTTGTTTCGGATCCTTCTGCTGGTGCTACTTTAATGTTAGGAATTACTTCCCCGTCACCAACAACTTGGTCTAATCCCATTTTAACTGGATTTTTAGTTTGTCCGAATACCATATCGTCTACGTCTTCTGTTTCCATTTTTGTATAATATTTTCTTGACATATAATTTCACCACTTAAATTTAGTTTTTTTGATAAATCTTATACCCACATAGTTATTACTTTAGCCCTTTTAGTATTTAATATATAGCCCATATTTTGTGAATATTATTTGATTTTCGATAAAGTAATTTTTATTTTTAATAAAAATTTAAGTTTTTTTAACAATTTTTAAACTAAATTATAATAAATAATTTATTCAAAATAGTATAAATAATTTAATTTAAAAGTTAATATTGATTAATTTTTATTATTTTTATAAAATAAGTTAAAATAAGCATTTATTTTTAAATTAAAGTGATTTTAATAAATACTACTATATTTTCATTGAAAGTATTTTTTAGAAAATATTACATAATTTCACATAGTCTAATTTTAAAAATAATCCAAAAAGAAATCAGAAAAAGTTAAGTGAAAAATTTCAAAAAAATATCATAAAAAAAGTAAAATAAACAACAATAATATATAAAACATAAATGCTTATTATTATATGTAAAAATTAAAAAATATACAAAGGAGGACACAATATGACCAAAAATCCTGAAGACGTACTTCAAGAAGTATTAGACACCATAAATCCTCTACGTGGAGTATTACATGTGGGAGTAATTAACGATGAATTACGTAAAGGAATAACAAAATTCGAAATGGACAAAGCCGGTCAATTAATACCAGTAATTAACATGGGTGTTCATGAATCATTAAATCGTGATTTTACAGTAGTAATAATAAAAAATGCATCATTTAGACCACCTCCAACTGCAACAGTACAACTTGTAGATAACAAAGGAAACATCCTTGGAGAAGAAATAGTTAACACAAACCAAAAAGAAAAATACGAAAAAGACGAAAAAGCTGAATTCATAAATCCAGACTTCGTACTAATAGAAGATAAAAAAGATATTGAAGAAGCTTTAAAACAAGAAAATCTAGAAGAAAACCCTACAAAACAAGCATTTGTTCTTCCACCAGTACAATTTATAGAAGTTGAAGAACTAGATGACACATGCGATGTAGTATCAAGTAGTCCAGATCCACTTGCAGATGTATATCTTAAAAACTATTTTGGTTTTGAAGATGATCCAAAACTAGCATCAATACTAGTAGGATTTAACATAAAAGATGAATGAACAAAAAAAATAACACAAATCACCTCCTAAAACCCTTTTTATTTTTTTTAAAAATATACATTTACAATTAAATTTTATACAAATTCTATTTTTCACATTAATTTCAAAAAAATATAATGATTCTGTAAAATTTTAATACTTAACGTATTACTTCTGAAAGTTATATAGGTTATATGATAAGCTACAAACTTACATAAATATTCTATAATAAATTATCATAATCTAATTTTAATTATTCTAAAAATATCTATTTAAAAAAAAGTTTTAATGATAAAAGTAATTCAATTTAAAAATAAGATCTATTTTTCTTGGGAGTTTAAGATAAGTTATAGAAAAAAAAATGAATAGAATAGGTAGAGTTAATCTACTTATTCGTAGTATTCATTTCTTGCTTCAACAAATGCTTGTAAGTTTGCTAAAGGTGATTTAGGTGCAATACCACAACTTGGTGCAAGTACGTTTGTACCTTTTTCAAGTGCTACTTTTACTTCAGCTTTTACTTCATCTGTTGGTTTACTGAATAATGTTTGGCTTGTTGAGATGTTTCCTACCATAACTGTGTCAGTTCCCATTTGTGCTCTTAGTTCTTGTGCTTCTGTCATGTCAACTGCTTCTTCTACTGAAGCTCCGTTGAAACCACTGTCGAGCATACCTTCAAGAATAGGTTTTGAGTTACCACAAATGTGGAGAACACTTTGTACATCCATTTCTGATGCTAAATCTTCAAGTGCAGGTTGTGCAAATTCATTGAAGTCGTTAGGGTCTAATAATTCTGGGGAAGATGTTGGATCTGCTACACAAATTACATCTACACCACTGTCGTTGAATGCTTCAACTAATTCGATTTGTGCTTCTAATGCTACATCTACTGCATCTTCAACTATGAAACTGTCGGTTTTTAACATTTTAACTAAGTCTTCTACACCTAAAAGGTGACCTGTTAATGTGAAAGGACCAGCCATACCTACAATTACAGGTACTTCTGG
This sequence comes from Methanosphaera cuniculi, assembly GCF_003149675.1. Classification (NCBI taxonomy): domain Archaea; kingdom Methanobacteriati; phylum Methanobacteriota; class Methanobacteria; order Methanobacteriales; family Methanobacteriaceae; genus Methanosphaera; species Methanosphaera cuniculi. The sequence continues at coordinate 35,412 of NZ_LWMS01000003.1, forward strand.
GTATTCGTTTTTGAGTATTTCGATTGCTTCTAAGATTACAGGAAGTCTTCCTTGATCTACAAAGTCATCAGGTACTTCTAAATCTTCTGGGTCATCGATAGGTGCGTTTGATTTGAGTGTAGGTGTGTTATCCATGTCACCTAAATCTACTTTACAACCGAATGCTTCTGCTTCTGCTGTTAAATCGAAAGGAATTCTTGCACATTCGAGACCTGCTTGTTCGTGTAAAGCAATTCCTAATTTTGCCATTTGTTCAGGGTCTTTGTGTGCTTCAGGCCAGGATACTCCTGCTGCAGGGAAGGTTTCTTCTACTGCTGCTGCGGTTACACTTACTGCTGGTACGATATCTACTTCTTCATTGTTTAATGCATTTTTTAAGTTTTCTATAAGATCCATTTGTTCACCTTTTATAATAATAATATTATATATTATAAGCTATGATTTCATCATAACTTAAAAAGTTTTTTTAATGTTTATTATATTTAACATTATTGTTATTTTTTAAAATGTTTCTTTAAGCTAAGATAATACTTAGTTTATTTTAACAAATTTGCATACTAATTTTAATTCTATTATAATTATTATGATAAAAATTAAAAATTGACACATTTAATTGTTAAGAAAAAATAGTTTTATTTTTGTGAGTATAAGACTATTTTAAATTTACTATGTAAATGTTAAGCAATATTTGTTATTAAATATTAATATGTTATCATTATTATTTAAAAGTTTATCATAATCTTTTTTATTATCCAAAAAACATTATTATAAGACAATTAGATAATATGTTAAAATTAATATTATCATAAGATATGATAAATTATCATGGTCTTTAATTTCTATTCATGAATCATTATAAATAATCATAATTATTAATTATTATAATTTATATTGTTAAAATATTAACTCCTTTAAATTAATTCAAAATAAAAATAAATTATTAACATACTCTTTTTTTATTTAATATAAATTTATTTATCTAATTAAAGATTATACCCTTTAAATAGTAATTAAAATAAACTACTAATTACAAGTTTAACAGGATAATTAAAATAAAACTAATATCACTATGTGTAAAAAAAATTAAAGAATTTAAAAGGGTTTTTATATTCAATATTTTGATTATTCTGATAAATTTCAAAAAAAAGAATATTATAGGAGTAATCAAAAATGAACCTTATAGATAATTTAGAAGATGCATTCAAAGGAAAAGAAGTAGAAAAAGTTCCAGCTGCAAGTATAGTATCAGTAGCATTAATTGAAGGAATGGAAAAAGCAAACAGCGGATTTCCAGAATCACACATTAATGCTGAAAAAATGGTAGCATTAGGTGAAAGTGCACATAAATATGCAGGACTTGAAAGTATAAACATACCATTTGACCTTGCAATAGAAGCAGAAGCAATGGGATGTGAAGTAGACCTACGTGATGCAAATGAACATATTCCTGAAATAACATCATCACCATACTTTGATGATCTAGAATCTGTAGAAGTAAACGATGACTTCCTAGAAAGTGGAAGAATACCAGTAGTAGCAGAAGCATGTCAAATAGCACGTGAAAAATACACAGAAGTACCACTAATAGCTGGACAAATAGGTCCATTCACACTACTTGGACAAATTGTAGGAATAGAATATCTTATGAAATGTCTTGCAACAAATCCTGAAGAAGTAAAACGTGGAGTAGACAAATGTGCAGATGCAGTAATCGAAGTAGTAAAAGCATACAACACACTAGATATTCAAGGAGACTGTATGTATGAACCATCAGTAGCAGCAGATTTACTACCACCAGAAATGTTTGATGATATAGTAGCAAAACCACTAGAAAGAGTTGCAAAAGCAGCTGACTTTAACATAGTACTACACGTATGTGGAGATACAACACCAATACTTAAAAACTCACTTAACTTAGGATACAATGGATTCTCATTTGAAGATTCAGTAAATGCAAAACATGCAAACAAAGTAAAATATGAACTTAAAAGTAACACACAACTAGTAGGAAATGTAGCAACAGACACACTCTTTAAAGGAGACTTAGAAGGAGTACGTCAAGAATCTTTCAAAGCATTAGATCGTGGAATAGACATACTAGGATCTTCCTGTTGTGTACCACCAGGCACACCACTAAAAGCAATAGAAGCAATGGTAAAAGCTCGTGATGAATACTATGAAAAAGGACTAGATAAAACACGTCAAATAAATGAAGATAACCTCTCATGGACACCAGACTACATAGATATACCACTACCAGTTGCAAATATCTGCGAGATGCAAACACTCAAAACATATAAAACCATATAAATTTAGTTTAAAAAAAAATGATAAAATCAATACCAAAAAATAGAATTAATTAAGGAAAAAAAAGAGAAAGAACTTAAAAAAAAGGGAAACATATAACCACCAACACTTATCTCCTCCACTTCTTTTCTCATTTTTTTTTATATTAAAGAGAGTTGAAAAGTCAAACTTTTTGATTTACTAAAAAATTTATCATATACGCATATATTATTTAAACCAAAAAAAAGGGAGTATGAATTTTCTTTTAATCACGGAAGAATAAATCCAATTTCCCATATTAAAATTCTTTTTTTATATTTCATCTAAATTTTCTATATACTTAAAATTACGAGTATAACAATCAAATATGTTATTTATCTTCTTAAAATGTTTATTATCAGTTGAAATTAGAAGATTTGAATCATCATAAGCTTCATCAAGATAGAATAATGATAATGAATAAAACTTATTTGTAGCAGTTAAAAAAAGATTAATTTCATTTGAATAATCAATCCATAATCTAATATAACCATCATCTACTGCTTGTTTAAATCTATCAGATACTTCACTTTCACATATTGCATCATATACAAGTTTTGATGTTATAAGATCCATAAGACCATCATTATCATATATAGCATCAATAAATGTTTCAATATGAAATACTGAAAATATTGGAAGTACAACTCTAAACCTTTTTGCAGTTGCACTTTGTCTGAGTAATGTATTCATTGGCTTATTATATACAAGTCCTGTTGATTGTATTAATGATGCATTTTTCCATATATTAAGATTTCGAATAAATCGATATGGTATATTTTCAAGTGAATGATTTTCCCAAAAATCCTCAAATACGAATTCTGAATACATATTTTCAAGGAAATGATTTACATTTAATATAATAAGATATCCTATAGATGTAAGTGTATACTTTTTAGATTTTTTAATGATAAACTCCTTTTTTTCAAGTTCTTTAAGTGTACGAAGCAAGTTTGTATTTTGAACTTTTAATTTTTCATTAATTTCATTTGATGTTTTATCACCATCTAGTAATTCATTAAGTATTTCAAGTCTTTGTTCTGATCTTAAAATATAATTTATACTCTCATAATCATTTGAAATCAGATTATTAATATTATCAAATGACATATTACATTCTCCCCCACATTTTTTTTTGATATAATATTTCTTATATTATCTTAGTTTTCGATTGTATCTTCTGTAGTTATTTTTATATCTTTATCTGAATTTTCTAATTTATCTAGTATTAATTGTTTCATTGAAATGTATTCTTGTTTACTTTCTGATTCAAATTCCTTAAATAAGCTATATGCCCAGTTTATTGCTGCTCGATCCTTTGATATTAGGCATGCATTTTTATCTATTACTCCTTCGATTCTATGAAGACTTATCACCATTTCTTCATCTGATATTACCATTGCTATTTTTGGTTCATATTCAAGGTATTTTATATCAAAGTACTGATTTTTAATATCATTTTTTTGTGTGTAATTCATAGCACAGTTTGTTATATATTTTGCTACATCTTTATGTACCATTAAATTTAGACCAGTTTCTTGTTCCATTACTGATGATATGATTCTTTTACACTCAGGATGCAAATATGAACATATTGCATTCACATGCCCTAGTCGTGTCATGCTTTTCCGATATGTATCTGTTGCTTTAAATGGATTGATTTTATCAGCTTTTATGAGTTCTACATTATTAAATACTGGAAGTTCTTCAAATGCTTCCTCGGAAAATGATTTTACATCATGTTCATTAAAGAAATCTTCATATTCTTCAAGGAAATTTATATTTGAATTTAATGCTAGGATATTTACAAGTTTTATTCTTGTTGAGCTTTTAAGATGATATTTTTCCTGTTTTTTAATTACATATCCTTTTAATTCTAGTTTATTTATGTTGGATAATACTGATGGATAGTTAAGATCTATTTCTTCTTGAAGTTCTTTGACTGTTGCTGGTTTGTTAAATAAGGATATTAGTATTCGTATTCTGAAGAATGATTTTGTTAAAAATACTATGTCATCTTTTATAGAATCATATTCTTGTCGTTTTAAACTCATATCACATCACATCCCATTTTTTTTGATTAATTTTCATTTTTTTATGTATACATATATTGTTTTAAATGTATAAAAAATAGTATTAGAATTTAGACTTAAACAACTGTTAAAAGCCATGTAAATTCCATAAATATTAATAAATGGTAAAATTATATGAATTAAGAAAATGATTTTTTATTAAAGTAAAATATAAAAAATAATTAAAATTATAATATTTAATTTAAATAAAAATATTCAAATTTTTACTGTCTAATTATTAAAATATGTTTTATTTTTTTTATTATATTAAAATATATTAATTGTTTTAAACAGATATTATACCATATAAAACATATTAAATAAAAAAAAATAATATAAAAAAAAACTTAAAGGATTTCATTTTAAACAAATAATACTTTTTTTTACTAAAAGGTGAACATATGAAAATAATAGAAAAAGTTGAAGCAATAAAACAACAAGAACTTAGTGCAACAGAAAATCTTGAAACAATGTATGAAACAATTCAAGAAAAAAACGATGATATAAACGCATTTGTAGAAATAGACCTGCCAAGAGCACAAAGAACAGCAGAAAATATAGACCGTAGAATAAAAACTGGTGAAAAAACAGGAAAACTAGCAGGACTTGTTATAGGAATAAAATGTAATATCAATGTAATGGACTCAACAATATCAGCAGCATCACCAACACTAAAAGAATACCTGGGAAGCTACAATGCAACAGTAATCGAACGTATAATGAAAGAAGATGGAATAATCATAGGTCTAACAAACATGGATGAATTTGCAGCAGGAAGCTCAACTGAAACATCAATGTATGGACCAACTAAAAATCCAAGTGCAGAAGGAAGAATCCCAGGAGGATCAAGTGGAGGATCAGCAGCAGCAATAGCAGCAGACATGTGTGATATAGCACTAGGATCAGACACAGGAGGATCTATCAGAAACCCAGCATCACACTGTGGAGTAATGGGATTTAAACCAACTTATGGATATGTATCACGTCAAGGACTACTAGATCTTGCAATGAGTCTTGATCAAATAGGACCATTTGCAAAAGATACAACAGGACTAGCATTAATGCTTGATACAATAACAGGATACGACCAATATGATCCTACAACATTTGAAGGAAAACCAGATGACTTCATGCCAGAAACAAGTAACACTTCATTAAATGGAATGACAGTAGGAATAGTAGATGAATTCATGGACGTAACTGATGATAAAATAAATGCACAAGTAAACAAAAAAATCGATGATATGATATCACTAGGAGCTCAAGTAAAAGAACTATCATTTGATGACATATCACTAGGACTACCAACATACTATCTAATTAACTATGTAGAATTCTTCTCAGCAACAAGAAAATACGATGGACGAGAATATGGAGAAAGAATAGAAGAAGTATGTGGACCTGAAGTAGCACGTCGTCTTGAAATTGGATCATACATAAGCCAAAAAGAATTCAGTGGAAAATACTACAAAAAAGCACTTCAAGCAAGATCACTCATACTAAATGACTTCCAAAAACTACTAAATGATGTAGACATAATAGCAGGACCAACAGTACCAAAACTACCACACAAAATAGGTGAAGAAATAAGCACAATGGATATGTACTCATACGATGTACTAACAGTAATAGCAAACATTACAGGAATACCAGCAAGTAGCATGAATGCAGGAAAAGTAGATGGAATACCAGTAGGACTACAACTCCAAGCAAAACCAAAAGATGACCACAAAATACTAAGCACAATGAGTGCACTCGAAAATCAATAAAAAAAAAAGTGTTTACACAAAAAAAATCTTTTAGTAAAAAAGACAAAAAAAGAGAATAAAATCAGTTAAAAAAAAAAAGATGATCTAATCCCTAAAAAAAAGAGATATCAGATCATTTACCCTTTTTTTTTAGCTAAAAAAATTATAACCTCCCTATATCTACATATTTTTTTCAAAAAATTATTTTATAATTCCAAAAAAAAGAGATTGCTAATTTTTATTTATAAAAAAAAAGTTTTTAAAAGAAAAAAAAGAAGAGGGAGTTTAAGTTTAAATAATTCCTAATTTCTTTTAGCTTATTTTTTCTTTAATATTAATTAATCATCAAATAATCCACGTTTTATTGTTTTAAATTCAGGATCATCTTTATTTAATATAAAGCTTTTAAGAAATTCCATATCATTTTTATCTGGATAATCTAAACGATAGTGTGCTCCACGACTTTCTTTACGTAGTGATGCTGATTTTACAATAAGTCGTGATAGATTTATCATATTTTTAAGTTCTAATGCTATGATTAACTCTTCATTAAATTCATCAAATGATGGTACTTTCATATCTTTTGTTTTTTCATCTAATTCATCAAGACATTCCTGTGCTTTTAGTAGTCCTTCTTCACTTCGTATTATTGCAACGTATTTCCACATGATTTCTTCAAGTTCTTTTTTTATGTCTGATGGTCTGTATATTCCATCACAGCGAAGATCTTTAATTCTTTTTATTTCATCTTCTACTTGTTTTTCATCAGGCATTAAAAGAGTTGTATTTTTAGCACATTTTGCTGCTGATTCCCCTGCTATGTTTCCAAATACTTGAGTGTCTGCTAGTGCATTTCCACCAAGTCTGTTTGCTCCATGTACTCCTGATGTTGCTTCTCCTGCTGCAAAAAGATTTGGTATATTGGTTTTACATTCTGTATCTATTTTTATTCCACCCATGAAGTGATGAGCTGTAGGTGCTACAACCATTGGTTCTTTTGTTATATCTACACCTATGTCTTTAAATTGTTGAACCATTGTATGAAGTTTTGTATGTACTTGTTCATCTGGTAAGTGTGTTACAGATAGGTATACTCCTCCTTCTGGTGTTCCTCGTCCTTCTTGAATTTCTGTATATATTGCACGAGCTACTATGTCACGTGTTGCTAGTTCTCCTCGTGGATCATAGTTTGTCATGAAGCGTTCACCTTCACTGTTTATTAGGTGTCCTCCTTCACCTCTTACTGCTTCTGTAATTAGTACTCCTCTACGGGATTTTGGTGATAGCATTCCAGTTGGATGGAATTGTACCATTTCCATGTCCATTACATTTGCACCGGCATCATATGCTATCATTATTCCATCACCAGTTTTTTGCATTGCATTTGATGTTACAGGATATAGCCATCCACATCCTCCAGTTGCTATTACTGTTGCTTTTGCATGGTATATTATGATGCTACTATCTTGTAGTGATATTCCCATTGCTCCTACTATTTTTGTATGATCTGTATCATATAGTAGTTTAGTTATCATTACTTCATCTTGTATTTGGATGTTTTCACGAATTACTTCCTGTTTTAATCCTAGCATCATTTCATGTCCTGTTTCATCTCCTTTAAAACAGGTTCTACGATAGCTTTGTCCTCCAAATGGTCTTTGTGCTAGTCTTCCATCTTCTTGTCTGTCAAATAGTGATCCGTATGCTTCTAGTTTTATTAGTTCATCAGGTGAGTGTGTTACAAGAGTATGTACAAGCATTAAATCATTTAGAAATGCTCCACCTTTTAGTGTGTCTTGGATGTGTAGTTGTAGTGAGTCTTCATCATCCACATATCCAAATACTGCATTGTATCCTCCTTCTGCTAGTACTGTACATCCAGATTTAAAACTTAGTCCTTTTGATACTATTATTACATCTTCACCTTTTTTACTTGCAATAATTCCACATTTACATCCGGCTCCTCCAGATCCTATTACTAGTACATCAGTTGTATATTCTTTAATTTGCATAAAATAAATCCCTCATATTTTTTCTTTTTTTATTTTTTTTTATAATTCATTATTTTTTTTTATTTAAAATTGAAAAAACCCACAAATTAACTTTTTATTATTTTTTTTACTGTGTTTTCTAGTGTTCCAATATCTTCTATTGTTACAGATACCTTATCACCTACATGTAGTTGTCCTACACCTGGTGGTGTTCCCGTTGCTATGATATCACCAGGATTTAATGTCATGATTTTTGATACATATTCAACCAGTTTTCGTGGTGAGAAGATCATATTTGATGTGTTTGATGCTTGTTTAATTTCACCATTAACACTTGTTGTAATATTAAGTGTCATTGGATCAATATCTGTTGATATAACAGGTCCTATTGGTGCAAATGTATCAAATGATTTTGCCCTAGTCCATTGTCCATCTTTTTGTTGTAAATCTCGTGCTGTTACATCATTTACAACTGTGTATCCTGCAATATGAGAAGTTGCATCATCAGTATCTTTGGTTTTATCTAGTATTACAACTCCCAGTTCTCCTTCATAGTCTAGTTGTTTTGATGAATCTGGATATATTATTGTATCATGATCACCAATCACAGCAGTTGATGGTTTAATAAATAATAATGGTTCATCAGGCAAATTCATATTTAATTCTTCTGCATGATCTGTATAATTTAGTCCTACACATACAACTTTTGATGGTGTACATACAGGTAGTATTTTAACATCACTGAGTTTTACTATGTCATAGTCATGTAGTGATTCTATTTTTGCTTTTACATCAGACTCATTTTCTATTGCATCAAATATTGTATCATATTCTAGTGGTGTTATTGTTGTATTTCCTGGATTTATTACTCCAATATGTATCTTGTCATCTTTCTGATATCTTATGTATTTCATTTCTAATCACTGTATATCTTCAAGTATTCGTTCTATTGGTATAACAAGTAAGTCTCTTGCTCCAACTTTTCGTAGTTTATTTATTGTCTTAAAAACTTCTTTTTCTGATATTACTGAATGTACTGCAACAACATTTGGATTTCCATATACTTCTGATACTGTAGGTCCACTCATACCTGGCATTGCATCTTTTACATCTTCAAGATCATTTTTATTTACATTTGCCATTATTAGTTTTTTACCATCAGCATGTAGTACTCCAATTATTCCTGTTTCTATTTCTTCAATTTTTTCATATTTTTCTTTCATACTGTCTTTATTTGCAATTAATCGTACACTACTTGATATGATTGTATCAATTTCTCGTAGATGATTCATTTTTAGTGTTGTTCCTGTACTTGTAAGATCTGATATTACATCAGCAACGCCAATTAGTGGTGCTACTTCTGTAGCTCCGCTTAGTGATAGAATTTTTGCATCAATATCATTATCTTTGAGGTATTTTCTAGTTATTGTTGGAAATTCTGTTGCTATTGTTTTTATTTCTTTTAGATCTTCTTTTGTTTTTATTGGTGAATCTTCTGGTGCTGCTATTACAAGGCGTGTTGTTCCAAAGTTTAGATCTTCTAGTATTTCTACATCTACATCTTTTTCAAGTACTAGATCATACCCTGTTATTCCCATGTCTGCTGCTCCATCTGCCACATATTCTGGTATGTCTGCAGCTCGTGTGAACATTACACTTATTTCTGGGTCAAATGTGTTTGAAAATAGTTTTCGATTAGAGTTGTCTGTTAGTCCTATTCCTGCTTTTTCAAGTAATTCTACTGCAGGTCCACTTATACGTCCTTTTGAAGGAAGAGCTATTCTTATGTTCATTCTTTTGGTTTCCTCCTCATCTTTTCTTTTCATGGCTATTATTATTAATGAAAGTAATTTAATTATTTTTAAGTAAAAATGTTTAGTTCTTTTCTTTTTTTGTAAATTTTTTTTGTAAACTAAAATATTATGATTTATAAAAAATATATTTTATTAATTTTTTATATTAGATTATAATTATAATATAT